>JANOXT010000338.1:0-6876 GCA_031418555.1 Lysobacterales bacterium
CTCTGCTGTCGGTGCTGTGGCTGGAGCGCTACGCCACGCCAGCGCCGATCGAATTCCACAGCCTGCTGCATCTCATCGACGATCGGCCAATGCTGCGCGCCGACATCGACGATCTGCTCGAACGCAAGCGCGCTGCGCCGGAAATGGGGCTGGGTGATCCAATCCTGTCGATCGACGCCTTCGTCGCGGAACAGCTGGCAAGACTGGAAGTCATGCGTCCAGAAATCACGCGCCAACCGAATGCGATTTCAGCGCTCAATATTGTGTTTCATACGGTGCTGGACGACACTGACCGCTGAGCACGCCTGCCAGCGGGTGGCCTGATGTGCAAATATACAATTCGCCGCTACTGTAAAGGAACCGCGCCTTGAACGTCCGCCCCATCGTCGCTGTACTGTGGCTGTGCGCTGCCCTGCTGCTCAACGGCTGCGCCCCGCACAAAGCCGCGCCTTCGCCCAAGGCCGGAATCTTCCCGGTCGTTATACCCTTTGCCGTTGACCGCGCCGGAACCAAGCTGACAGTGGAATTCGAGGTGCCGTACGCCCTCTACCCCGATGCGCCAAAACCATCGCTGCGTTCGGTGTTTATCGGGGTGCGGCGGGTGGAGAAAAAGGGTGGTGGGAAAGAAAAGTTAAAAGAATGGACACGGCGCAACGACTACCTCATTAGAGAATCCGTCCCCGTCCGACTCAAGCTGGATCGCTGGGAAAACGGTCAATGGATACCGGCCGCGATGCACGAAAAACATGAAAACAGTCAAGAGCGTACCGGCCGCGTCTGGTACGAGCCCATTGCCGGCAATGGTGTCGTTCAGGGACTCGACTCTGCAGACCCCGACTATATGGAACTGGAAGCGATTGGGCAGGACCAAAACGACAAGTCCTATGCTACGTACGAATTTGTTGCCATATCCCCGCCGACGCCCGGCCGTTATCGGCTGGAAATCGAAAGCCTCCAAGATCATCCAGCGATTCGCGGTTTAACATTTGAATTGCTTGTCTCCCACGAATTTCTTCGCAAATAAATTGACGACATGAATACTCATTCTGCACAGCGCGACACAGAAAATAGTTATACCGCAACCGTGTACGTAGCGGCCCCCGGCACACCTATCGCTAATCCAAAAACCGGGGAAATCGATGGCAAATCGCTTCCCGGACATATGTACTACATGATCAGCGATGGTTTTGAAAAGCAAGGCTACGGTTTCGCGCCCAAAGACCACGGCAGCCCGCTTGGTGCAGGCCAGGTGTACGACAGAGACTTCGAAAGTTATCAAGACCCCTATTACGCCCGCACTGTCGAGATCAGCCGCGATCAATACGAGAAATTGAAAGAATATGGCAATGCCGGGATAAAAGGCCAAGACACCTACTTCGATCTCTACTACAACGGCGCAACCAACAGCTGCATCGATTTCACCTGGGGCGCGCTGAATCACGCCGGCCTGCATCAACAGCTTGGATTACCGAATAGCCAGTCAATGCCCCTGCGCAATGCGGATGGGCAGGTGATGCCGCTGAGCAATATCGCGGCCCTGGAGAGCATTCCATCGCCATTTCCCAAAAGCCTGCTCAACGATGTGGACAGGAATCCAGCGCCGGACGGATGGGTCGAGAAGGCCGGGCAGGCGAAGGCGAGTGCGCTGGAGCACGTGCAGGGCAAAGTTCAGGACGTGCTCAACGATATCAAGTGCGAAGCCTTCCCCAAATTGCCCGACTGTCCACCTGACGGTGCCAGCCTTGATCAAAAACGCGCGTTGCCCGATCCGCGCGATCCCACGTCGCCCGGGCACCGGATGTACGGACAGATCGAAGCGGGCGTGGCTCGTTTGGATGCGGAGCACGGCCGCAGTTTCGACACGACAAGCGAGCGCCTGACGATGAGCGCGTATGTCGATGCGCACGCCGCCCGCGTCACTTCCGCCGACCATATCGCCTTCAACAATACGGGGACGCCGCAAAAGGATGGATCGCAGGTCTGTGCCGCCACGCTGCTGTGCATCGTGCAGGGCCCCAACTCAAGCGACGTGGTTGCGCCCCGCTCCATCACCGAAGTGCGGCCCGCGCTGGAGCGTCCGGTAGAGCAGGCGCTCATGCAGCTCGGTACGCAAACGCAGCAGCAGGCACAGCGTCTGGCGCAGCAGCCGACCGCACCCACGCAGGACGATCCAGGGCGCGGGCCGCGGATGGCCTGACCCGCGTCGCGACTGTTGTGCGTTGAAGCACGCCTTACCGACTTCCTGCCTGTCACGGTCGTCTGTTAACTTGTTGCCATGGCCGTCGGCATTCTCCTCATCACTCATCCCGGTATCGGCGGCGCCCTCGTCGAGGTCGCGACGCGCATGCTGCGTACGCTGCCCTTGAAGACCGAGGCGTTCGAGCTGGCGTTCGATGCCGACCTGGACACTGCCCTTCCGCAGGCGAGCGCCGCACTGCGCCGGGTCGACGGCGGCGATGGGGTGCTGATTCTGATCGATCTCTACGGCGCATCGCCGAGCAATCTCGCCGCCAAACTGGCGCGACTCGGTACGCCGGCGCGTCGGGTGGCGTCGCTGAATCTGCCGATGCTGCTGCGGGTGATGAATTACGCGGAGCTGCCGCTGGACGAATTGCCCGCGATCGCCGCAGCCGGCGCGCGCAACGGAGCGATCATCGATGACGCATGACGCCCACATCTCGACACATCACGCCTGCAGGAGCGGCTTTGGCCGCGATCTCCCGGTAAGCGCATCGCGGCCAAAACCGCTCACATATGTATTGCTACACAGGTCGACACCATGATCGAACGCGAACTCGTCATCAGCAATCGTCTCGGCCTGCATGCGCGCGCAACCGCCAAGCTGGTACAGGCCGTCTCCAGCTTCCGCTGCAACGTGAGCGTCGCCGCGAAGGGCCGCGAGGTCAACGCCAAAAGCATCATGGGCGTGATGCTGCTTGCCGCCGGCCAAGGCAGCACGGTCGTCATCCGCGCCGACGGCGAAGACGAGGCTGCGGCGATGGCCGCGGTGGTCGCGCTGTTCGAACGCAGATTCGACGAAGACAGTTGAGGCTGCTCATGGCCACTCCATATTTCGCGTTGTGCCGCAGAGGTTCGATGGTGTTCGCGCGTCGCGCAGCGCCAGACTCGCCGTCTGGTCAGGCGGCGTGCGGACGTCAGCGCGCCTCTGCGGCACAACCCGAAGGGCTGCGCCAAAGCGGGCATGGCGCGGCCATGGGCAGGCTCTAATGCGAAGAATCCTCTCCGGTCACGGCGCATCGCGAGGCAGCGCGCTCGGCCGGGCGCGCGTGCGCCTGCCGCATGCGCTGGATGTGGCCGAAGAACGGATCGATGCGTCGCAGGTCGATGCCGAAGTCGAGCGCCTGCACACCGCGATCGCGGTCGTGCGCAGCGAAATGCACGCCCTTCGCGATCGCCTGCACGGCGCACTTGCGCAGGAGGTCGGCGAATTTCTGGACCTGCATGCGCTGCTGCTGGATGACCCGGAGCTGCTGGCCGGCCTCGATCAGCTGATCCGCACCGGGCGCTATGCCGCCGACTATGCGCTGCGCCTGCAGCGCGACCGCATCGCTTCGGTGTTCGCGGGCATGGACGATGCCTATCTGCGCAGCCGCATCGACGACATCGACCAGGTGGTCGGCCGCATCCACGCAGCGCTGCATCGGCGCGACGCCGAACTGCAGGGCATCGCCGGCGACATTCTGGTCACCGACAACATCGCCCCCTCGGACCTCGCGCAGTTGCATACGCAGGGCGTGCTGGCGGTGGTCACCGCAGGCGGCAGCCTGCTGTCGCACAGCGCGATCCTCGCCCGCAGCCTGCACGTGCCGCTGGTGATCGGCGCCGCGCACGTGCTGCAGAAGGTCAACGACGGCGATGTGCTCGCGGTCGACGGCGGCAACGGCCTGGTCATTCTGGAGCCGAACGCAGACGACCTGCGCGAGCACCGCGCACGGGTGCAGGGCTACACCCGCGAGCGCAAACAGCTGCATCGGCTGCGTCGCGAACCCACGCGCACGCGCGACGGCGTCGACATCAAACTCTGGGCGAACGCGGAATCGCGCGAGGATGTGGCCGAAGCCCATGCGCTCGGCGCGGCTGGCGTTGGGCTGTACCGCACCGAATTCCTGTTCATGCATCGCCCGGCGGATCTGCGATACACGCTGCCGGACGAAGAAGAGCAGTTCCGCGCCTATCGCGATCTGGTGCTGGGCATGACCGGACGCACCGTCACCATCCGCACGCTCGACATCGGCGCCGACAAGGCAGACGAAAGCGGCTTGGCGCTGAGCGGCGAACCGAATCCCGCGCTGGGCCTGCGCGGCGTACGTCTGTCGCTGTCGCGTATCGACCTGTTCCGCACCCAGCTGCGCGCGATCCTGCGCGCCAGCGCCTACGGTCCGCTGCGGGTGCTGGTGCCGATGGTCAGCGGCCGCGAGGAAATGGTCGCGGTGCGCACGCTGATGGTCGATGTCCAGCGCGAACTGCGCGGCGAAGGCTGCGCCATCGCCGACGCGGTGCCGCTGGGCGCGATGATCGAAGTGCCTTCGGCCGCGATCGCGCTGCAGACTTTTATCGACACCACCGATTTCCTGTCGATCGGCACCAACGATCTGGTCCAGTATCTGCTCGCGGCCGACCGTACCAACGAAGCGCTGGGCGAGCTGTATTCGCCGCTGCATCCGGCGGTGCTGAGGCTGCTGTACGACGTGATCCGGATCGCGCGCTCGCGCGGCAAACCGCTGGCGGTGTGCGGCGAAATCGCCGGCGACCCGATGTTCGCGCCGGTGCTGCTGGCGCTGGGGCTGGAAGAATTCAGTCTGCACCCGGGTACTCTGCTGGAACTGCGCCGCGCGGTGCGTGGGCTCGATCACTCGGCGCTGCGCGCACGCACCGCCACGCTGCTGCGCGCCCGCGACCGCGCCAGCATTGAGCGCTGGTTGGCGCAGGCCACAGCGTGAGTACCAGCACGGATTTCCAGAGATCCATCCCATGACAGTAAGTAGCCCGGGTGTCCGCGATGTGGACACCCGGGGCAGAGTGCCGTTTGTCTCACCGAAGGCCCCCGGCTCTCGCGGGCAGCGGGAGCCGGGCTACGCAACTGGCCCGAGCGACATCGATCAATCCGTGAATATCAAGGCCCCATGAACGATCTGACTCCGCCACACGCTGAACACGCACCCCAATTCTCCGAGAACTGGTTCGAGCACAATATTCCGCACTGGGAACGATGGCTGGGCGCGTTCCGCGACCAACCCGGATTGCGCGCGCTGGAGATCGGCAGCTTCGAAGGCCGCTCCACGCGATGGCTGTGCGAAAACATCCTCACCGCCGCCAGCAGCCGGGTCGACTGCGTCGATCTGTTCGCGAACGATCCGGTCTATGGCGATTACCACGCCCGCTTCCGCAGCAACACCGCTGCGCATGCGCACAGAATCGTCGAACACGCCGGCTACAGTTTCGACGCGCTGCGCCGGGTGGAAGGTACGTTCGACATCGTCTACATCGACGGCTGGCATTCGGCGTTCGGCGCATTGGCCGACGGGGTGATGACCTGGCCGCTGCTGAAAGTGGGCGGGGTGATGATCTTCGACGATTACATGTGGGTGCCGCCGAAGCACGGCAAACCGAAAAAGCCGAACCGGCTCGTGCGGCTCTGGGCGAAGGTGCGCGGCAGCCACTGGCGCCAGGAAGCGCTGTTGAAGCAGATCCACGGCGTGGCGATCGAAACCCCGAAACTCGGCATCGACGGCCTGCTGGCGACGCTGCAGGGCGACTACGAACTGCTGGGCATCAGCCACCAGCTCGCGGTGCGGAAAATTCGTGGCTTCGATCAAGGCCAGGTGGGGCACGACACGTAGATCGGACTCCGATCCGACAGCCCCATAGAACGGTCATAGGGTGCGCTTTTGGCGCACCGGCTGTTCGCGGCGATCGGATACGGCGGTGCGCCACAGGCGCACCCTATGAAGAGGGATCGAATCAGCCGACCTTGGCCCGCGCATTGCGGAACATCCGCAGCCACGGCGAATCGCCCGCCCACTCATCCGGATGCCAGCTCATGTTGACGCCGCGCGGCGTGCGCTCGGGATGCGGCATGAGAATGGTGGAACGGCCGTCGAGGCTGGTGAGTCCGGCGACGGCGAATTCGGAACCGTTCGGATTGACCGGATAACTCAGGGCTTCGCTGCCATCGTTGGCGATATAGCGCAGCGCAACGGTCGCAGCGTCGCGCTGCGCATCGCTGTCGAACGTCGCGCGGCCTTCGCCGTGCGCGATCGCCACCGGGATCCGCGAACCCTGCATGCCGTCGAAGAACAGCGACGGCGATTTGGCCACTTCGAGCAACCCGAAGCGGGCTTCGAACTGTTCGCTGCGGTTGCGCAGGAAGCGCGGCCAGTGTTCGGCGCCGGGAACGATCGCCTTGAGCTGCGACAGCATCTGGCAGCCGTTGCACACGCCGAGCGAAAACGTGTCGGGGCGTGCGAAGAATGCGGCGAACGCGTCGCGCAGTGCGCTGCGCTCGAGAATCGATGTCGCCCAGCCGCGGCCGGCGCCCAGCACATCGCCGTAGCTGAAACCGCCGCAGGCGACGAAGCCGGCGAAGGTATCCAATGCGACGCGGCCGGCGATCAGATCGCTCATGTGCACATCGATGGCCGCAAAACCGGCACGGTCGAATGCGGACGCCATTTCGATCTGGCCGTTGACGCCCTGTTCGCGCAGGATCGCCACACGCGGGCGTACGCCCGTTGAGATATACGGCGCGGCGATGTCCTCGGCCGCATCGAAGCCGAGCTTCGGCCGCAGCGCAGACGCCTCGAAGCGGCGCACGGCGTCGCGTTCTTCATCGGCGCATTCGGGGTTGTCGCGCAG
>JANOXT010000339.1:0-25109 GCA_031418555.1 Lysobacterales bacterium
ACTTGTCGTCGATGACTTTGGCGATGGGTGCAAGACAGTTGGTGGTGCACGAGGCGTTGGAGACGATGGCTTCGCCGGCGTAGGTCTGATGATTCACGCCGTAGACGAACATCGGGGTGTCGTCTTTCGACGGTGCGGACAGGATGACTTTCTTTGCGCCGGCGGCGAGGTGCTTCTCGGCGGTGGCCTTGTCCAGGAACAGGCCGGTGGATTCGATCACGATCTCGGCGCCCACGTCGTCCCACTTCAGGCTGGCGGGGTCACGCTCCTGGGTGAGGCGGATGCGCGTGCCGTTGACGATCAGGGTGTTGCCGTCGACCGACACGTGGCCCTTGAAGCGGCCGTGGACCGAGTCGTAGCGGAGCATGTAGGCCAGATAGTCGGGTTCGAGCAGATCGTTGATGCCGACGATCTCGATCTCGCCGCCGAAGTTTTCCACGGCGGAACGCAGCACATTGCGGCCGATGCGGCCGAAACCATTGATACCAACCTTGATCGCCATGGGCGAGGGGCTCCTGAGCGGGGGTGAGGGCGGGAAAGACCGGCATTTTAGCGGATCGGTCCCCGGGGCGGCGGGATGATCGACAAGGGCCTGCGACTGGCGTTTCCCACCCTGCCAGTCCTGCCCTCTGGTCATTTGTTAAGAAATTGATCATCCTCACGCCGCGCCCGGAAAGGCGCCCGCTGCTGCCGGCCAATCCGGCGCGTCGGACATCTACCGCCCAAGGAGGCAATCCCATGATTCATCGTTTCGCTCCGCTCGCCGTCGCTCTGATCCTCGGCAGCGTCGCCGCACCCGCCTTCGCGCAACAGGCCGGCGAATGGACTTTCGCCATCGGCGCCCACCAGGTCAATCCCAAGTCCGACAACGGCAGTCTGGTCAACGGCGCCCTCGACGTGGAAGTGGGCAGCAATGTCCGTCCCACCATCACCGCCGAGTACTTCATCCGCAACAACCTCGGCATCGAAGTGCTGGCCGCGGTGCCCTTCCAGCACGACATCAACATCGTGGGCCTGGGCAAAGTGGGTTCGACCAAGCACTTGCCGCCGACGGTCTCGGTGCAGTATCACTTCGGGCAGGGCACGGTGAAGCCGTTCGTCGGTCTGGGCGTGAACTACACCCGCTTCTTCAGCACCGGCACCAGCGGGGCGCTGGCCGGTACCGATCTGGAACTGGACGATTCCTTCGGTCTGGCCGCGCACGCCGGCATCGATTTTGAAATCAGCCAGAAGGGGTCGATCCGCATCGACGCGCGCTGGATCGATATCGATACCGATGCCAAGCTCAACGGCGCCGACATCGGCACTGTGAACATCGATCCGCTGGTCTACGGCGCGGCCTACGTGTTCAAGTTCTGATCGCAAAAATGCCGTACCGCCGATCAAATACACGACCGGCGGCGCGACACTGGGATGCTGCAAACAACGGATCATGTCGGCTACTCTCTTGCGCATGATCCGTTTTTCTTTTTTCAGACCGCGACTGCCAGGCCTCTGCGGTGTGCTCATCGCAGCGCTGCTGCCTGCATCCGCCATGGCGTGGGGGCCCAAAGGCCATCGCTTGGTCGGCGCACTGGCCGCCACCGAACTCACGCCGCAGGCCCGCGCGGAAGTGGCGCGACTGTTGCGCGGCGACGCCCAGCCCACGCTGGCCGGGGTCGCCAACTGGGCCGATGACCTTCGGGACAATCCAGAGGCAACCGACCGTGAACTTGGCAAGCGCTCGGCGCGCTGGCATTACCTCAATCTGGCCGAAGACGATTGCGGCTATCTCCCTGCGAAGCAGTGCCCGGACGGAAATTGCCTGATCGAGGCCATCGTCCGCCAGCGCGCGCTGCTTGCCGACCGCGCCCAGCCCAACGCCGTACGTGCACAGGCGCTGAAATTTCTGGTGCACTTCGTCGGCGATGCGCATCAGCCGCTGCATGCGGGCTACGCGGGCGACAAAGGCGGCAACACCGTTCAGATCCAACTGGATGGCCAAGGCAGCAACCTGCACCGGCTGTGGGACAGCGATGTCATCGCATCGGCAAAGATGAGCGAGCGCCGCTATCTGCGCTATCTGCAGCGCATGCCGCTCCCGCCGCAGGCCCGCGACGGCATCGATGATCCCAGCGCATGGGCCCAGGCGTCATGCCGGATCGTGCTGCGCAACGGCTTCTATCCTTCGAAGCCGATCATCGCGCCCGCTTATTTTTCGCAGTGGCGGCCTACCGCCGATGCGCAGCTGCGGATTGCCGGGCACCGCCTCGCTGCGCTGTTGAACGACGCGCTGAAGACAGCACCAGACGCACGATGAGCGGGGATGTGCTTCTGCTGGCGGCGCTGTTTCTGCTGGTCGCGACCCTCTACTCATCGGTCGGCCACGCAGGCGCCAGCGGCTATCTGGCGGCGATGGCGCTGTTGGGATTCGCGCCCGAACAGATGCGGCCCACTGCGCTGGCGCTGAATCTGCTGGTCGGCGGCATCGGTCTCTATCGCTTCTGGCGCGGCGGTTTCGTGCGCTGGCGCAACATCCTGCCGTTCGTGCTGGCCTCTGCGCCTGCAGCGTATGTCGCAGCGCAGATCACACTGCCGAAAGACAGCTATTCGATGCTGCTCGCAGGTGTTTTGTTGATCGCGGCCGTCGGCGTGTTCCGCTCCGCCGCGCGCGCCGAAACCGAGGATCTGAAAGCCATCGGCAGACAGGTGCCCTGGATCATCGGCCTCATCGTCGGCGGCGCGATCGGCACGCTGTCCGGCCTGACCGGCACCGGCGGCGCGATCTTCCTCACTCCGCTGCTGCTGTTCGCGCACTGGATGCCGACCCGCGAAGCAAGCGGCACGTCGGTGGCATTCGTGTGGATCAACTCGCTGACAGCCTTGGCTGGGCTGCTGCAGTCCGAACAGACCCTGCCGGCGATGCTGCCGCTGTGGCTGGGCGCGGTTGCGGTGGGCGCGCTGATCGGTACCCAGTTGGGGCTGAAGTGGCTGCCGGTGCGCGGGCTGCGGATCGCGCTGGGCGTAGTGCTGCTGATCGCAGCGGGGAAACTCCTGCTCTGACCGCAGTTTTTAATCGTATTTCGATCGCAGCCGGGGCGCTGAAGGCGGATCCGCGCGATGATGCCGCCATGACCGATCCGCACGCACTCCAGCCACACCGCCTCGACCATCTCGACGACGCCGTCGAAACCCTGCTCGCCAGCATCGACGGCCCGCTGCGCATCGCCGCGCCGCTGGGCATCGGCAAACCGCATCGGCTGCTGAATGCGCTGTATGCGCGGATCGAGAAAGATCCATCGCGGCAGCTCTATCTGTACACCGCGCTGTCGCTGGATCCGCCGGCGCCGGCGAACGATCTGCAGCGCCGGTTTCTGGCGCCGTTCGTGACCCGGCACTTCGGCGACGATTTTCCGCGCCTCGCCTATGTGCAGGCGCAGAAGCGCGATGCGCTGCCGGCGCATATCCAGGTGGAAGAGTTCTATCTGCAGTCGGGTGCGCTGTTGAAGTCACGCCAGGCCCAGCGTCGGTACGCCAGCCTCAATTACACCCATGTCGCCCGGGTCGTTGCCGAACGCGGCGTCAACTGCCTGGTGCAGAAAGTGGCGAGCAACGCCGACGGCTCGCGGCTGTCGCTGTCGTCCAACACCGATCTGACCTTCGATGCGATCGACGCGATCCTGGCGCGCGGCATGCCGCGTCCGCTGATGGTGGCCGAGGTCGATCCCGAACTGCCGTGGCTGGACAACGGCGCCGCGGTCGACGCGGATTTCTTCGACATCGTGCTGACACCGCCGGGGCCGTATCCGAAACTGTTCGCGCTGCCGCGCCAGCCGGTGGCCGATGCCGAATACGCGATCGGTTTCTACGCCAGCGCGCTGGTGCGCGACGGCGGCACGCTGCAGATCGGCATCGGCGCGCTGGCCGATGCGCTGTGCCATGCGCTGGTGCTGCGCCACACCGACAACGCCGCATACCGGCGCGTGCTGCTGGCGCTGGACCCGAACATTGAGCGCCATTCGGCGGTGATCGCCAGCGGCGGACTCGACCCATTCACGCACGGCCTGTACGGCTGCAGCGAAATGATCAACGAAGGGTTTCGCAAACTGGTCCAGACCGGCGTGCTGCGGCGCAAAGTGGTGGACGACGAAGCGCTGATGCGGCGGATCAACGACGGCAGCGCCAGCGACGCGGACCGCGACTATCTCGATCGCGAAGGCGAATTCCTGCACGGCGCGTTCTATCTGGGCTCGCATGAATTCTACGATTGGCTGCGCAATCTCGACGCTGCGGATCAGCGCGGCATCGGCATGCGCCGGGTCAGCGAAGTCAACGAACTCTACGGCGGTCGCGAAACGCTGGAACGCGTGCAGCGGCATCACGCGCGGTTCTTCAACACCTGCATGATGGCGACCGCATTGGGCGCAGCGGTGTCCGATGGATTAGCCGATGGCCGCGTGGTCTCGGGCGTAGGCGGCCAATACAACTTCGTCGCGATGGCGCATGCGCTGCCCGGCGCGCGCTCGGTGCTGATGCTGCGCGCGACCCGCGAAGATCCGGGGCAACCGGCGGTTTCCAGCATCGTCTGGAACTACGGCCACACCACCATTCCCCGCCATCTGCGCGATGTCTACATCAGCGAATACGGCATCGCCGATGTGCACGGCGCCTGCGACGAAGACTGCGTGGTGGCGATGGCCGCGATCAGCGACAGCCGCTTCCAGCACACGCTGCTGAGCAGCGCCAATATCAGCGGCAAACTTGATGATCACTTGGTGATGTTCAGACTGTCCGGGCGCAACACGCCGCAGCGCCTGCAGGCCGAACTGGCGCCGCTGCGCCGCGACGGCACCCTGCCCGACTATCCGCTGGGCAGCGATTTCACTGCGGTGGAGCAGCGGCTGGTGAAAGCACTCAGCTGGCTGAAGGCGAATACCGCGACGCGTGCAGCAAAGCTGAAAACGATCGCGCATGCATTGATAGGTGCACGTGCATCGTCAGCCGAAGATCAGGAGGCCGTGACACGAATGGGTTACGCGAAGCCGTCGGGCTTGGGCGAAACGCTGCATGCGAAATTGCTGTCGTTGGCGTTGCGGGAAACGGTGAGCCGATGACGCTGGCGCCCACGCCAATTGACTGAGTTGAACGACGTCCTGGAATAAAAGCCGCCATTACACGCTGGATCAACGCAGAAGCAAGCAGAGAAGCGTCTATTGCGATGAGATTTCATCGCAATAGACCGTGACAGGAAACCACGCCTTGCTTATCGATAAGAAAAAAATTACTGCGTGGCGTTGATGATTGTGTTGGCCATGCTGGATGCTGCGGCACCACCGCCCAGCCCACCTATCGCGACGCCGCCCGCATCTGCACAGACGATAATCAATACTTTCCACCACCGCCATCTTGCTACAGCGATATTTCCGGACTTCGCTTCCTGCGCCGACCAATACCGGAGTGAATGACGTGCAGTGCTCAATGCACTGAGAACCGAGCGGTTTGTCGGATCTTTAGCGCTGAGTGTGGAGATCGCTTCGCTTTCAAGCTTGGCGAAACGCGCATCGGCGTCGGCTTGATTCTTCGCTACGCTAACGATTTGATCGATTCGAGTGAAGAAGGAAAACTGGTATTCAGTATATGAATCCCTGTGTTCTGCCAGCCGCTTTTCCAATGAGAGATTCGGATCCATTTCGATCATCGATTGATGTTTTTCGACGAATTCATCCGTCGACATTTCCGGATCGAACCCGCACTCCTCGACGATGCGCCGCAGCGGCGAAATGCTGGGATCTTTGCTCAAAGCAAGACATTCCAGATATAAATTGTGCGCAACGCCGATAGAATCCATGGGATTTTCTGCAGCAGAAACGGTTGTCGTAGCGAAACTGGCGGCAAGCATAGAGGTTGCCATTGCAGATATCTTCAAGATTGTATTCATATCTATCCTTTCAGTGGTGTTGCGTGACCTTTTGGACAGTGGGTTTCACCGGCAATTCGCGCCGGCATCGCACGGGCTCTGAGGAGCCCGTGCGAGAACGCTGGTTGATGTGACTCGATTACTTGACTTTCGCCGTCGAACGCGTAGTGTTGCGGCCGTCCCACATCACGTGATCACCGCTACCGAGCCACCAGGCATTCCAGTTCCACCAGTCTTCGTCGTCTTGCGCGACACGACCCTTCGCCAGTGCATACCTGCTCGGCATGTCGTGGGCAGCGAAGACGCCGTAGGGAAACTTGATGCCCGGGAACTCGCTCATGTGCCCGAGGCTCGAGCTGCTGCCGCCGTCGAAGTGGCAGTAGAAGTTGAACCACGTGTTGTAAATGCGGAAATTGGGAAACACGCCGCCTGCCGAACTATTGGCATTACGCCACAGTTCGTTTTCCTCCACGCGGATCACACGTCGCCCGCCGGACGGGCAGAGAAGGCCCATATTGACGACGGAGTAATCGTAGGCGTCGCCGCTTTCGCGCAGTGGACGGAAGGCCAGCGACTGCACAGGGTTGAGCTTGCAAAAACGATAGGTGGTGTTCGCAGTGGAACTGATCGCACCCAGCCAGCCCCAACGGTTGTTGGCGTTGCGACGATCCTCATCATCCATGTGGATCTGGGTCCAGGTGGTGTCGGCCGGGCAAGTATTGGTTTCTGGAATCACGCCGACATTGAAGCTGTGGCCCCACAACCATTGGAACCATTGACTGAGGCTGGAACGGCGAACAGCCGTGCTGGTTTCCACGGGGATAAAGGTATCGTTACCCTCTTTGTCGCGAGACGGCATACAGGGGCCATCGACACCCACGGCGGCGCAGTAGCTCAGTGCGAGGCGTTCACCTTCTTCAGCCATCAGTCTGTTCATATCGACCTTCCCACTGTCGGGATAACGCTCATCCAGATCTTGCAGATTGGCGATAAAGATTTTGGCGGCTTCTGGAATATCGGCGTATTGATTGGCCAGCTCTTGCTCCTCGGGCGGAGTTTCGCCTTCCGATTTCTCGGCGAGCGCCAGCGGTGACATTGCCACGCCGATGGCGAGTGCAAGGATGGAGGTACCGATCTTGTTCCTGCTGATATGCATGCTTGTGATCCTCGGATGTCGTTTCGAGTACGGGGGAATAGGACGAAGCTGAGACCTCCGAAGCGGCGGGCGCTGTAGGCCCGCCATTGTCAGAATATTGCGCTCCGTCCAAGCGGTGCCGCGGTGCTGCGACACCGCAGTTGCACCGTATTCGGCGCGCTTCCAGACCACGAGTGCGAAACCGGGTCATGACGGGAACGAACCGGGACGCAAAGCACCGGGGCGTTCGGCGCTTGTCGCTGTTGCCGATGGCCTTAAGCCCAGCACTGCGATGAAAATCAATTACTTAGCCTGGATTTGTTCCCGTTTTAGACCCTGGAGAACATTGGACCGGGTAGCGTTAGCTGACTATGCTCATGTGCCCGACACGACACTGGCATCGATATGAAGCTGATTAGCCCTTTGGTTTTCATCACCGTGGCATGCGCATTCCTCACTGCCGCTCGTTCGGCTCACGGTCACGAAACGGTGCCGCAAGACTGGTGCACCGATCGCAATACAACGCCGGTCATCGTTTCCAAGTTCGAGTGGGACAAAGAAACGCTCATCGAGATCGGGCAATCCTGCGGGATCGTAGACATCAGCGATGGCGACGCCTGGAGCGTCGCGAACGGCATCGTGAGCGTTTACTGCGATACGCAGTCTCCAAAAGGCTATTCAGCCGTTCCGTTTATCGTCGGCCCCCAGTCGTACAACAACAAGAGCCACCACGAGACATACCGGCTGGAAGACGGGCTCGCTGGCTCGTGCGCGGTGTGCGTACCGCGACGCGATCGACCTTCCGGCCGGTGAAATACGTTCTATAGGGCGCTGCTTTCGGCGCACCGGCTGTGTTCGGTGAATCCCCACCAGGGTGCGCGACACGCGCATCCTGTCAATTGTGATGCGCTCACACCAAGGCGTCGCGCCGGGTGTAGGCCAGCACCGCATCCACTCTGCGCTGTAGATCTTCTCGCGTCGGCGACTCCATCGGGCATTGACCCAGTACAAAGTAGGCTGAGCGCAGCACATCGCGCCAGCGTGGGTTCTGCGGTAATTTGGACACGGCGAGATAGCGCTCCATCGCGCGCGCGCGCAGACGCCCGTCATCGATGTTGACCCGCCAGATCCTGCTCTTTTCCGCCAACTCCAGCCGGTTGGTGCCGGTGTTGCGTTCCCAGATGTCGACCAGCGCCAACATCAGTTCGACGAGAGTGCGCCTGAATGCATCGCGTATCTGCGCATCGCTGACGGCATCGCCTGCAGCGGCTGCAAGCTGCGCAGGAACGGCATCCGGCGCGTGTGGCGACGATGGCTTTACGCTGCGCTCAGTTAGTTCCATCACGATCAGACCATCGCCCTGTTCCCACTGGAACAGCCGCGCCATCAGCGGCGTATTGTCGACAGCGGCGATGTCGAGGGTCTGACCTGCGCTGTCTTGCATCTTTTCCAACGCCGAGGACAATCCGGCGTGATCCTCCACCGCAAGCGAGTCCGTAATCGTGCGTCCGGCCATGGTGTTTTCGATGGCACCCAGTAGTCGACACGCCGCGCGGTTTGCCGCCAGCACTTGGCCATCAGCATCGAGCAGACACACCGCGCCCGCTCGGGTGTCGAGCAGCGTCTGCAGCCGGCTGCGGTCTTCCGTCAGCGCATCGGCCTCACGACGATAACGCGTCAATTCCTCCTCATGACGTATCCGTCGCCCCTCTTCCAGAAGCCGTTCGCGCTGGCGACGACGCTGCAGCAGCGACCAGGCACCGAGTGCGATTGCGGACGCGATCGCCACCATCAGCCACAGCAACAGGGTGCGCTGGCGCAGCTCTGCGCGACGCAGGCGGTTTTCGCTCTCCAGCGTGGCGATGGTGCGGTCGCGTTCGGCGGTTTCGAAGCGCGTCCGCAGCCACCCCAACTGCCGATCCTCCTGCGCGCGCGCCGATGCCAGAGCATCCGCATTCGCCAGACGCAGGCTGGCGATCGCGGACGCACGGTCGCCGGAGGCTTCCTGGATCGCCGCCAGTTCTTCCCGCAGCGGCCCGCGCTCTGCGGCGCCTTGAGGCAAGCCCGCAAGCGCGTTGCGTATCCGCGCCGAGGCGGCATCGAGATGCCCCGACAGCCGCTCTGTCCGCGCGATCTGCAGCTGTACCGGTGCAGGCAACGTCAAGCCATGCGCGCCGACGATCGCGAGCGCGGAAGCGCGCCATTCGTTGGCCTTCGCGACATCGCCATGGGCCAGCGCCGCGCGGA
Organism: Lysobacterales bacterium; assembly: GCA_031418555.1. GTDB lineage: Bacteria > Pseudomonadota > Gammaproteobacteria > Xanthomonadales > Xanthomonadaceae > Lysobacter_I. Next base: position 9,279 of record JANOXT010000339.1, read on the forward strand.
TCAGGCCGCCATAGACGCGCAGCGCATAGCTGCGATCGCCGCTGTCGCGATAACCGCGCAGCGCCTGTTCGAACCGCCGCGCCGCTTCATCCGCATTGCCGCGGTCCAATTCCAGCTCGCCCATGCTTTCGAGGACGTGCGCCGCTTCCTTCCGATCTTCTTTGGCGCGATACGCTTTGATCGCTTCCTGATAAAAGCGCATCGCATCGATGGGCTCTCCCAGCTCGCGATAGACGTCGGCGATATTGTTGAGCACCGCACCGCCGACATCCCCGCCGCTGCGCTGCATCTCCAGACTGCGGGTCAACTCGCGCAAAGCGCCGCGAAAATCGCCGAGCCTGCGCAGCGAAGTGCCTACGTTTTTCAGATCGCGGGCGATGGCGGCGTGGTCCTCGCGCGCGGTCGAAAGCTCCAGCGCGCACTCGAAACGCTTCAAGGCTTCGGGGATACGCTCGCGCCGATAATCGAGAATGCCGCGGCGGCGTATCAATTCATAGTACGAATTCGCGTCGCCATGATCGCCAAGCACGGCTTGCGCGCAGTCCAGCGTATGCTCGGCCTCGTCGAAACGCCCGGCCGCGATACGGTTTTCCGCATGCGCAAACAATCGCGCTGCGTTCGCTTCGCTGTCGACAGCGGTTGCTGGCGTATCGATATCTGCGCGACGCAGGCAAACCGCCGGGTCGGGCAAGGCGCGCGGCGCCGTTTCGATGCGCGCGCAAGGCGCCGGCGTCGCCGCGTGGGCACACAGCGATAAAACGCATAGCAAAGCCGTCAAAGCCACGCCCCGTTCGCAGGCGACAGCGACGCGCCAGTGGCGGCTCACATCGCCTTTCCGTCAATCCATGCCGTCGCGCGCCGCGATTCAATCATTCGCGCGCTCGAGCTTGAGCGCCAGCGTGAAGCGCGTTTCGTAGCAGTTCCGGTTCGGTGGCCGCCCGGCATGCAGCACTTCGCCGTCGAAAATCACCAGCCGGCCGGGGCGCGGGCTGACCGCTGCGCGCACGTCGCGCTGCGCATCGAAAAAAACCGTCTCGCCGCCCCACTCGTGATCCCAGCGGTCGCAGACGTACCACAGCGCGGTGAGCTCGACGGTTCCCGGTTGGGCATCGGTATGGGAAAACAGCATGTCGCCGTAGTGCGCCACATTCACGTAGCTGCGATAGGCGCGGTAGCGCTGCGTCGGCATGAAGTCGGCCAATGCAGCCATCGTCGGCGCGAAGAACGGCATGGTGTGCAGCGCATCCAGCGCGATCTCGGTCGCCCAGTGCCGGTATTCGGCGGTATCCGGGCGCGCGATTTCGCTGCGGGTGTAACCGGCGCCCTTCAGCGCTGCCCATAATTTGAGCAGTGGCGCTTGGGAAATGAGGTCGTCGTAGACAGCAATCCGACGACCGTCGATCTCGCTGCGATAAGTCGCTTCGGTCATCGGCTGCAGTCCCGGCTGGATGCGGTCAGTCGAGCGCGCGCGCCGCGGCGACCGCGGCGTCGACGGTGATACCGAAATGCGGATACAGCTGTTCCGCCGGTGCGGATGCGCCGTAGGTGTCGATACCGATCACGGCACCGTCGAGGCCCACGTATTTGCGCCAGAAATCGCGCACGCCCGCTTCGATGGCGATGCGTTTGCGGCAGGCGTTCGGCAACACCGACTCGCGATACGCCGCGTCCTGGCGATCGAACACATCGGTCGATGGCATCGACACCACGCGCGCACCGTCGCCAAGCTGCGCAGCGGCCTGCATCGCGAGGCCGACTTCGGAGCCGGTCGCGATCAAGATGTATTCCGGTGCGCCGACGCTGTCCTTCAGCACGTAGCCGCCGCGGCGGATATCGGCAACCTGCGCGTCGGAGCGCAGCTGATGCGGAAGATTCTGGCGCGAGAACACCAGACACGACGGGCCATCGGCACGTTGGATGGCTGCGCGCCACGCCACTGCGGATTCGACAGCGTCGCACGGGCGCCACACGTCGTTGTGTGGGATGTAGCGCAGCGACGCAAGATGTTCGACCGGCTGATGCGTGGGGCCGTCTTCGCCGAGGCCGATGGAGTCGTGGGTGTAGACGTGGATGACGCGTGCGCCCATCAGCGCGCTCATCCGCACCGCGTTGCGCGCGTAGTCGCTGAACACCAGGAAGGTCGCGTCGTACGGCAGAAAACCGCCGTGCAGGGCGAGGCCGTTGCTGATCGCGGTCATTGCGAATTCGCGCACGCCGAAATAAATGTAATTCGCGTCGGGGTCGCTGCTAGCGACAGATTTGCTGCCTTTCCACAACGTCAGATTGGAGTGGGCGAGATCAGCGGAGCCGCCGATCAGTTCGGGCAGCTGCGGCGCGAAAGTTTCAATCGCCATCTGCGACGCCTTGCGTGATGCGACCACCGGACCTTCGGCCTGCAGTTTCGCGATATACGCATCGGCGATATCGGCGAACTGCGCCGGCAGATCGCCGCGCATGCGTCGAGTGAGTTCTTCGGCCAGCTCGGGATACTGCGCAGCGTAGCGGTCGAAGACACCGTTCCAGCGATGCTCGCGTGCGATTCCGGCGGTGTCCGCCAGCCAACCGTCGCGAATGATTTGCGGGATCTCGAAGGGCGCGTGTTCCCAGTGCAGCGCGACGCGGGTGGCGACGGCTTCGTCCTTGCCCAGCGGTGCGCCGTGCGATGATTCTTTGCCGGCCTTCGCGGGCGAACCAAAGCCGATCGTGGTGCGACAGCAGAGCAGCACCGGCTTGTCGGACGACCGCATCGCGGTGTCGATGGCGGTCTTGATTTCGACCGGGTCGTGACCGTCGATATTGCGCACCACGGTCCAGCCGTACGCTTCGAAACGCGCCGGGGTGTCGTCGGTGAACCAGCCCTGCACCTGACCGTCGATGGAGATGTTGTTGTCGTCCCAGAACGCGACGAGTTTGTTCAAGCCCCAGGTGCCGGCCAGCGACGCAGCTTCGTGGGATATGCCTTCCATCAGACAGCCGTCGCCCATGAACACCCAGGTGCGGTGATCGACAACGGTTAGTTCGGGGCGGTTGAAGCGCTGCGCCAGCAGTTTTTCGGCCAGCGCGAAACCCATCGCATTGGCGAACCCCTGCCCCAGCGGCCCGGTGGTGGTCTCGACGCCGGGCGTCATGTGGTTTTCAGGGTGGCCAGCGGTTTTCGAACCCAGCTGGCGGAACCGCTTCAGCTCATCCAGCGGCAGGTCGTAGCCGGTGAGGAGCAGCAGCGCGTAGTGCAGCATCGAGCCGTGGCCGTTGGACAGCACGAAGCGGTCGCGGTTGGCCCAGCCCGGATTGGCCGGATTGTGCTGCAGATAATCGTTCCACAGCACCTCGGCGATGTCGGCCATGCCCATCGGCATGCCCGGGTGGCCGGAGTTGGCGGCCTGCACCGCGTCGATGGCGAGGAAACGGATGGCGTTGGCAAGATCGCGGCGGCTGGGCGTCGTCATGGGTGCGCTGGATTCGGCGGCGCCCGGCGGGCTGCGGGCTTCCTATTCTCCCATCCGGCCGGGGCTTTGTCCCGGGCTGGCCGTTTCGCTGGAAAGCATGCGTCTCCTCCCGCTGGAGCAAACGCCTAAAGAACTTTGTCCACCTGGTACAGACTTCCGAGACTTCAATTTTTTGAGTCGATTTTTGAAATGGGTACTGCGCAGCTACTGCCGCTCCGCATGCTCGCCAGTCACCACAACGCTGGATGCACGATGCGCAAGATGGAAAAGACCGCGCTCAACGCGCCGCGTCGATCACCGCGCACATGGAAGTGCTCTGGAAATCCCGGCTGGTCGGATAGCCGCCGGGCGTGGTCTTGGTGACCGAAATCTTTACGTTCTTGCCGTGCGATTCGATCACCACGTTCCACGGCAAATTGGCGTTGGAACCCGCGAGATCAGTCCCGCCGTCCGGCTGCTCGAACGAAATCACACCCGCCTTCTCATCGCTGGACGCCACCCGCAGTCCGGATTTGGTGCCTTCGGTGTAAATGCGTTTATAGGCGGCAGATACGCTTACACCCTTCACAACATCCCACGTCGTGAAGCTGCGTCCGGTCATGAATTCGCCCTCCTGCTTGAAGTTGGTCTTACAGGCCGGATCTGCGGCAGCCGCTGTACTGGCCATCGCAAACAGCACGATCATCGCCAAGGTTTTATGCGTCATTCGTTCTCCATGATCGCGCTTAGCCCGAAATAGCGGAATGGCGCATCGATTCTGCCAGTGGGCTTCATCGGCCACAATCCGCGATGATTGGCGACATCGCCGGCCATATGTCTCAGTGCAATGTCTCAGCGCACAATATCGTCCAGATTGTCCGGCAGCATGTCATCGGAAATCACGCCGCCCGGTGCGTCCTGTTCGCCGCTGCGCTTGGCGACGACGACGGCAGTGGCGAGGTCTCCGCCCACGTTGAGCGATGTGCGGCACATATCCAGGAAGGTGTTGACGCCAAGGATGATGCCGATGCCTTCGGGCTTGATGCCGATGATGCCGCAGATCATCGCGATGACCGGCAGTGAGCCGGATGGAATGCCCGCGGTGCCGATACCGCCGAGGATGCACAGCAGCAGCACCAGCACTTGCTGTCCAAGGCCGAGGTGCAGACCGTAGACCTGCGCCAGAAACAGCACGGTGATGCCTTCAAACAGCGCGGTGCCGTGATGATTCGCGGAAGCGCCGACGGTCAGCACGAAGCGCGACACCTTGCGCGGCAGTTTCAGATTCTCTTCCGCCACGCGCAACGTCACCGGCAGCGTGGCGGTGGACGATGCAGTGGCGAATGCGGTCAGCAGCGCTTCCTGGCTGCCGCGGAAGAACACCAGCGGCGACATCCCACCCATGAACCTCACCCACAGCGGCAGCACCACAAAGCCGTGGATCGCCAGCGCCGCCAGCACCGTGACCACAAACCACACCAGGCTCTTGAGTATGTCGATACCCAGCTGCGCGCAGAGCGTGAACATGAAACAGGCCACCGCGTATGGCGCAAGCTTGATGAACATGCCGATCAGATGCATGCAGATCTCGAACAGACCGTGGAGCGCGTGCTTGAAGGCCCGGGTGCCGGACGTGGGCTTCATCACCAGACCGATGCCCATCATCAGCGCGAAAAACACGATGCCGAGTTTCTTGCTGTCGTCGCCCATCGCGCCGACGATGTTGTGCGGCACGATGTTGACCAGCAGATCCATCAATTTGAGTTCGCTGCCTTTGGTCACGATCTCGCCGGCTTTGGCGAGATTGCTGCTCATCGCCTTTTCCACCAGCGCCGGATCCATATGCAGCCCCGGCTGCAGGAGGTTGACCATGATCAGACCGATGGTGACCGCTGCGCCGGTGACAGTGGCGGTGTACAGCAGCGTTTTCCAACCAAGCCGTCCCAAGCTGGCGATATCGCCGAGTTCTGCCACACCCAGCACCAGCGCCGAAAACATCAGCGGCACCACCATCATGAACAACAGATTGAGGAAGATCTGTCCGAAAGGCTTGGTGACATAGGTGATGCTGCCGTCCACCCATGCACCCAGCCCGGGCACATGTGGCAGTGCGTAGTTCGCGGCCAAGCCAATGAATGCGCCCAGCAGGAAACCGATCATGACCTTGATATGCAGCGGCAGGCCGGTGGGCTTAGGGTCGGACGAAGCAGCGATACCGTGGGCCATGGGAGACTCCGCTCAAGCAAAGGCCAGAGGTTACACCATGCGTTGCGGGGCTCAGCGCTCCGGATAGAGCGGCGGCAGCAGGACGGGATCAACGCGCGCAGTCGGCGTGCGCCAGCGTGGCCCGGACGCGAACGCGGCACGGACGACAGCCAGCGTGGATGCATTGTCGGCATCGCCCCAACGCGCGCGCTGCAGTTCATCCACCGCTGCGCGTTGGGCCGGATCGATCAGACGGGCACGCACAGCGTCCAGATCCTTCGCTGCGGGTGAGGCGGCGCTGCACAGCGCCTGCATGATCGCGCGCAGATCGCCTCGCGTGAGCGCCAACATCAGGGCTTGGGGATCGTTGGCCTGCGGGCGCAGAACGGAGCTGCGCGGCGCAGCAGCGGGCGCATTCGAGGCCCGCCTCGACCAGAGCCGCCATCCCAGGCCCGCGGCCGCCAACCACAGCAATGCCAGCGCAAGCCCCGCCCATCGCCATGGACCATCCGGAACCCACTTGCGCCATCCAACCGCAACGTCTTCGTTCGAGCCGGCCTCCGCTGTGACCGCTTGAGGTATAGCGGTACCGGCTGCCCCGGGCAGCACGCGCAGGCTCAGATCCGGCAGCGATGCGGTGCGCGCGATACCCGCTTGGGCATCCCACCACGCGATGCGCGGAGCGACGATGCGCAGTGCGCCTTCGCGCGTGGGCAATATCGAAAAGCGCCGGACGATAGTGGCCTGCGGGCGGCCTTGATGGAAGCGATCGTCCATTTGCGCCTGGTCGGCGAAGACCTTCGAACCGTTGTCGGTCTGCAGCATCAACGCCTGCATCTGCGCTGCAGTCGCGCCTTCCGCCACCACTTCCAGGGTCACTGTTCCGCTCTTGCCGACGCGCATGGACTGCGGCGTTTCGACATAGCGCATGCGCAGGCTGTGCAACGGCAGCCACGGCTGGGGCGCAGCGGTGGGAATGGGCTTCACCTGTAATGAAACAGGTTTGCTTGCGGCGCTGATCTCCTCACGCGTGTCGTCCAGGACGCTGTCGAACAACCCCAGCACATGACCTTTGAACCGCGCCGCAGGCACCGTGATCGCACCGCTGCGTTCGGGGATCAACAGATAACGGCGCTCGATGACCGTGTAATCGCGATTACCGATACGAGCGGACAGATTCAGGTCGTCGCCGGTTTTTTGCAGGCTGGCGCCTGTGGGCTGATCCTGATCCAGTCGCCCGTCGATCTGGCTGCCCAGCGGGTAATAAAGTCGCAGGGTGTAACCCACGCTCTGCTGTACGTAGGGTGTTTTGCTTTCGATCCGGCTATCGACGAACACCGGCTCCCCTGCGGCGACGGCCGGCGAGGGCTCGGCGGCCAGAGGCTCGTTCGGCGGCAATACGGTCAAGCGCAACGAGGGCGTGGCATCCCTGCCAGCCCACAACGAAGGAATTTCGATCAGGCCCTCCCGCAATGGCGCCAGCGTCAGCTGGATCGTGACCTGCGCGGTCAATGCGCCGTTGACCCATGCCACCTGCTGCTGGGTTTTCTGATCGACAGTGCGAAAATTGCGACCCAGTTCGACGATATCCGGCATGGCGCTGACATGACTGACGTCGATCTCGAGAGTAAGCCTGACGGTTTCGTCCAGCGCGATGCGATCCCGATCGAGCCATACGCGAGTCTGCGCTTCGACAGGCATCGCGAATGCCAGCGCGCACAGCACCCAGAACACGGCGAACGCACGGAGCAGCGATGCGGACGAACGCAGCATCAGCGATCGCTCCCGCGACGCCGGCGCTGCGCTTCGAGCTTGAACTTGGCCCGCAGCAAACCTCCCGGGTCGTCAGGAACGCGGCGCAGCCACGCTTCATTCGCGATCCGGCGCTCGCGATCTTTTGCGCTTTGGTCCGCTTTAGTCGCGCTTCCGGCTGGCGGCCTGGGCGGTACCTTGGATACATCTTCAGGCGGTTTCGACTGCGCAAGCCGCATACGCTCCCGCTGCGCGGCATCGGCCTCACGCTGCGCCTGTTCCTGCGCTTTTTGATCGGCCGGATCCGGCTGCGGGTTTTGCGGCTGTGGCTTCTGCTGTTGCGGATTCTCCTGCGGGGGCTTTGGTTGACCCTGCGGATTTTGGGGTGGCCGACCTTGTTGCGGTTGCGGCTTGTTCTGAGGTTTGTCCTGGGGTTTGTCCTGAGGTTTGTCCTGAGGTTTGTCCTGAGGTTTGTCCTGGGGTTTGTCCTGGGGTTTGTCCTGGGGTTTGTCCTGGGGTTTGTCCTGGGGTTTGTCCTGGGGCTTTGGCTGCTGTTTCTGCTGAGGATCCTGCGGCGGTTTGCGCCTGCGCGCAGCTTCAACGCGCTGCCGATTCTCGACCGCATCGCGCATCGACGGCTGCAGCGTGAGCGCACGGTCGTATTGGGCGATGGCTTCGTCGTAGCGCCCCTGTTTCGCGAGTGCATTGCCGCGGTTGTAGGCCGCATCGGCGCCGGGCAGATCATGCAGCGCTTTTTCGGCGGCGACATAGTCGCCGTTGCGATAGGCCTCGACGCCGCGCTGCATCTGCGCGTGCAACTGCTGATCCTCGCGCTGCCACAGACCACCATCGGCAGCGAACGAGGGCTGCCACGGCAGATACAGCGCCAGCAGCGCGACCACGAGTACCCCGCGACGGAACACCAGCAGCGCGAGCAGCAGCAGCGCCGGAAGCAGCCAGAAACCTTCGTCGAGCGGCGCGGTGCCGTGTTTGCCCTGCGCGGACGCGGCATCGATACGCTCGGCCTGCAGAACCCCCAGCGCGCGCAGGTCTTCATCGCCGGGCACGACCGTGGCGTAGTTGCCGCCGCCTGCGCTGGCGACGTTGCGCAACGCATCGGGATCCAGTCGCGCGCTGCCCACATCGCCTCTCTCCTGACGGTACGCGCCGCCCGCCAGCGAGCCGAGCCCCAGCACCGAAACCCGATATCCATCCTTGCGGGCATCCACCGCTGCAGAAGCCGCGGCGCCGCCGGCATGATCGGTCATGAGCAGGATATCGCCGCGTCCAAAGCCGGCGCGCGCGAGCAGACGCGTCGATTCTTCAATCGCGCGGTCGGCGCGGCTGCCGTCGCGCGGCATCACATCGGGCGTCAACGCGTCGAGAAACAGGGCGACGTTGTCGGCGTCGTCGGTCAGCGGCGAAACGGTGTAGGCGTCATCGGCAAATGCGACCAGCGCGATCTGTCCGCCGCCCCGCGTGCGCAGGATGTGCGCGATCTTGGCGCGCGCCTGCAGCAGGCGCGTCGGCTGCACATCGGCGGTCAGGGTGGCGTAGGACAGATCGATCGCGATCACCAGCGGATTGCGGTCCTGCCACAGCGGCTGCGGCAACTCGCGCCAGCTCGGTCCCGCCAATGCCAGGAATGCCAGTGCACAAGCCAGTACCGGCGCAGCGGTGCGCCAACGGTTTCGCCAGCCGCTGTGGGCTGCCTGGCGACCCTGCAGCAGATGCGACAGCAGATGCGCATCCACCACGTCGCGCCATACATCGCGGCGCAGATGCAGACGGCGCAGCCACCACATCAGCGGTGGAATCGCCAGCAGCCCCAGCAGCCACAGCGGGCGCAAAAACCTGAAAGCGGTCGGCGCGACGCTGAGCGCATCTGCGACCGCAAGATCGACGCTCATCGCAGCGACCCCCGCCGTTGCCAGACCGCCAGCAGTGCGCACAGCAGCGAAAACCCCAGCGGCCACGGATAGCGTTCGATCCGCGGACGCAGACGTTGGCCCGGACGCTTCACCGGTTCCAGCCGATCGATCTCGCCATAGATGCCTGCGAGTTGATCGACATCGCGGGCTACAAAGGCCCGGCCGCCGGTGCGCTCGGCAATGCGCTTGAGCCCGGCCTCGTCGGTGATCTGGTCGCTGCTGGCGCGCTTGATGGGGATGCCGAACACCGACAATCCTGCGCCATAACCACCGAAGGCGATGGTATGGATGCGCACGCCGGCATCGCGCGCCAGCTCGGCGGCTTTTTCAGGATCGAGCGCGCCCGCTGTGTTCAGGCCATCGGTGAGCAGGATCAACACGCGCTGTTCGGCCGGCTGCGACTGCAGGCGCTTGGCCGCAAGACCGATGGCGTCGCCGATCGCGGTTTCGTTGCCGGCCAGACCGGTCACGGTGCCGTCGAGCTGTTCGCGAACCGTGGCCAGATCGCGGGTGAGAGGCGTCAGCGCGTAAGCGCGCCCGCCGAAAACGATCAGGCCCACGCGGTCGCCGCTGCGCCGTTCCAGAAAATCGGCGATCACCGCTTTGGCAGCGGTCAGGCGGGTGACCACGCGGCCGCCGAGTTCGATATCGTGCTCATCCATGCTGCCGGACAGATCCACCGCCAGCATCAGATCGCGCGCCGACTGCGGCGGCTGCACCACGTCGCCGAGCTGCTGCGGGCGGGCTGCGGCCACGCACAGCAGCGCCCAGGCCAACCACGGCAACGCGCCAAGCCCGCGCGGCCGCGAACGGGCGATCTGCCCGCCGATCGCGCTGAGCCGATCGCCATACGGCACCCGCAGCGCCGGCGCATCGGTGCTTGCGGTCGGCCAGAAACGGCGCACCAGCCACGGCAGCGGCAGCGCGGCCAGCCACCACGGCCATGCGAATACCGAATGCAGCGATGCCAGCACGGCGTCGATCATGTCCGCCGCCGCGACCATGGCCAGCGGCGCGCCGGTCCACGGGTCATCAGTTCGACGAAGCGCGTGCGCACGATGCCGCGCAGCGCGTCGAACTCCTGCACGCCTACATCGCGCCGGAAGCCGCCCTCCAGCAGCGTGCGGCCGGCACCGGCGGAAAATACCGGGGCGCGCTGGCCTGCATCGAGAAACCGCAGCCATGCGTCGCCGCTGAGACGGTCCGCCTGCGGATCGCGGCGGCGCGCGGCGCGGCGCAGCAGTTCCGACATCGCCGCGATCCGCGCCGATGCGCCGTCGACGCTGTCCAGAGTCTTATCGAACACGGCTTCGATGACCGCACGACGACGCCGCACATGACGCCGCCACAGCCACCATCCGATCGTCATCAACGCAAGCACTGCCAGCACCATCCACCAGCCCGGCGGCGGCGGCCACCAGCCGGGTGTGGGCGGCAGATGCACATCCTGCAGCGGCAGCGGATCGGGTGCCGGCGCTTTCGGCCCCCCGAGCGGCAGCGCCTGCACACGCATCGCAGACCAGCTCATGCGGCGTGCGCCCCTGCGAACAGATCCAGCCAGCTTTCGCTTGGTGCGTCGGTGGACAGGGCGCGGGTGCGGATGCCGCTGCGCACGAGGATCGCCATCGCCTCGTTCATCGGCCCGGAAAAGGCGCTTTGCCAGCGCTCGCGCTGCGCTGCGCCAGCGAGATCCAGTTCGATGCGCCGGGTCGCGGGCATAACGCCTGCGCCGGCGCTGCGTTCGACAACGTGGTCGACTAAAAACGGCAGCGTTACGCGCGGCGGTTCGCGTTCCAGCGGATCGGTCATCAACAGCACGATCACTTCACGATGCTGCACCAGCGTCGGCCAGCGCAATACCGGCAAGGCGAGCACGCTGAGTGGATCGGCCAGCACCACCAACCGCGAGCCGGGACGCAGCAGCCGATCTGCGTGATCCAGCGCGACCGCCAAACCGGCGTCATGTTCGGGCGGCTGCGCGTACCAGCGGACCATCGCATCGAGCACGCGCAGCGCACCTCGACTGCCGGTGGCCGGTGCGATCGGCGCTTCGCGCACGCTGCCGCGCAGTGCGCCGATGCGGTCGCCGTCGCGGACCGCAGCCCACGCCGCAATGGCGCCGGCGCGTGCGGCCTGCACCGACTTGAAGCGCGTGCGCGTGCCGAAATACAGCGCCGGTGCGGTGTCGGCGACGATCAGCGTCAGCCGTTCGCGTTCGGCCTGGAACAGCTTGGTATGCGGGCGCCCGGTGCGCGCGGTCAAGCGCCAGTCGATGTGCCGCGCGTCGTCGCCGTTCGCGTATTCGCGCGATTCCGCATATTCCATGCCTCTCCCGCGCATCGGCGAAGGCGCCGGCCCGCTCAGCCCGTGACGCCCGCGTTTCGGCGGGCGCCGGCCCATTACAGCCCGACGCAGCGCGACGAGTTCGTCCAGGCTCGGGGTGATGCCTTCAGTCATGGTGCGGTCCAGGCAGGGCTCAGGGCAACGGCACCTTGTCCAGTAGCGCTCTCACCAACCGCTCGCCGTCCCAACCTTCAGCGACCGCTTCATAACTGGGCAGCACGCGATGGCGCAGCACATCGAGCGCGACCGCACGCACGTCGTCGGGCGTCACGAAGTCGCGCCCGGCCAGCCACGCACGGGCGCGCGCGCAGCGTTCCAATGCGATCGAACCGCGCGGGCTCGCACCCCAGCCGATGCGGCGTGCAAGCGCGGGGTCGTAGCGGGTCGCATCGCGGGAAGCGAGCACGATTTCGATCAGATAACGCTCTAGAGACGGCGCCATGTGCAGCTCCAGCACCGCCATGCGCGCTTCGAACACATCGGCCTGCGACAAACGCAGCGGTGTCGTGACCGTTGCCGGCACGCCGGAATGATCGGCACGGGCGCGTTCGCGCACCAGCCGTAGAATCTCGGTTTCCATGGCGGCTTCCGGATAACCGATGCGCACGTACATCAGAAAGCGGTCGAGCTGCGCCTCCGGCAGCGGGAAGGTGCCTTCCTGTTCGATCGGATTCTGGGTCGCCATCACCAGAAACAATCGCGGCAGCGGATAGGTTTGCCGGCCGACCGTGACCTGACGTTCGCCCATCGCTTCAAGCAGCGCCGACTGCACCTTGGCCGGCGCGCGGTTGATCTCATCGGCGAGCAGCACCGAGTGGAAGATCGGGCCGGGCTGGAACTCGAAATGTCCGTCCTGCGGACGCCAGACTTCGGTGCCGGTCAAATCCGACGGCAGCAGGTCGGGCGTAAACTGGACGCGGGCGAAATCGGCTTCGATACGGCCCGCAAGCGCGCGGATGGCGGTGGTCTTGGCGAGCCCGGGCGCGCCCTCGACCAACAGGTGGCCGTCGGCAAGCAGTGCGATCAGCAACCGTTCGACCAGAGCGGACTGACCGACGATTTCGGCGGACAACTGCTCGCGCAGTTCGGTGAATATGGCGTGCAGCCGGGAAGGGGCAGCGGGGGTATCCATCTCAGACAGGCATCCGTCGGCTCGATGATTCGATCGGCAGTTTGACCGATCCGCGCTGGAAATGTTCAACCTTTGCCCAGCGCTGCGGTCGCGGCGCGACTCCAAAGAAAACGGAGGCCGAAGCCTCCGTTTTGACTGTGTTGCGGTTTTCGAAAATGCGTGGATCAGGGTCGCGGAGCCACCGTCATCACTTTGGGCGTGACAAAGATCAACAGCTCGGCCTTGGTCTTGCCGCGGCCTTTCTTCTTGAACAGATTGCCGAGGATCGGCAGATCCGCCAGAAACGGTACCTTGGAGGCCTGGCTGCGGTCGGCGAATTCGTATACGCCACCGATCACCACGGTATTGCCATCCTCGACCAGCACTGCGGTGTTCACTTCGCGCTTGGCGATCAGCGGCACTGAACCGTTGGCGGTGTTGATGAACTCTTCCAGCTCATCTTTCTTGACCGCCATGTTCAGGAACACGCGGCCGTCGTTGGTGATGGTCGGCGTGACCTTCAACTCAAGCACCACATCTTTGAAGTTCACGGTCTGGGTGACCAGGCCGCCGGAGATGCTGGTGGTCACATAGCCGATTTCACGGCCCTGCTTGATCACCGCCTCGCGCTGGTTACTGGTGACGACGCGCGGGTTGGAGATCACTTCGCCGCGGCCCTCTTCCTGCATCGCAGACAACTCGATATCGAGTGCGTAGCCGGCGTTGAGGATGGTGAAGGCCAGCGACGCCGGATTGCTGGTAATCAGCGAACCCACAGTCGCGCCGATGTCGACGTTGTTGCCTTTGATGATGCTGGGAACAGGACGCAGCGGAGCCGGCAGCTGCGGCTGACCGTTCGCGGCACGATCGGCATTGGCGATGTTGTTGTCGCGGATGGCCGTGTTGTAGCGGCTGGTGGCATCGACAATGGAGTTCAATGTGCCGGTGGTGTTGCCGATGCTGTTGCCGAAGCCCACACCGTTGCGTGAACCGTTGATGCCGAACTTGGCGCCGAGCTCGCGCGCGAAATCTTCGGTGGCGATGACGATTTTGGCCTCGATCAGCACCTGATCGACCGGCTTGTCGAGCTGCGACACGAGACGGCGGATCTCGGCGACGCGGGCGGGGATGTCGATGACCAGCAGCGTGTTGGTGCGCCGGTCGAAGCTCAGACTGCCGCGCGGGGAGAGGAAACCGCGGCTCTGCTGCGAACCACCGCCGCCGCCGCTCTGCCCGCCGCTGCCGCCACCGCCGCCTTGATTGCCCTTGCTTTCGTCGGTCAGCAGTTTGGCGATATCTTCCGCATTTCCGTAGCTGACCGGAATATATTCGGTCACCGTCTCGACGCGGTTTTCGATCGCGATACGGGCATCTTCCTTGTCCTGTTCGAACTTGGCGATTTCCGACTGCGGCGCGACCCACACGACGTTGCCGCTGCGGCGCTTGTCGAGGGATTTAGCCTGCAGCACGATATCCAGCGCCTGGTCCCACGGCACGTTGATCAGACGCAGCGTGACGTTGCCCTGCACGGTATCGCTAGCGACGATATTGAGATTGGATTCTTCCGCGATCAGCTGCAGGACCGTACGCACCGGCACGTCCTGGAAGTTGAAGGTCACCGGGCGTCCGCTGAAAGGACGGGGCCCTGTGGCGGCCTTCTGCGCGATGCCCACCACTGCGGAAGCGCCACCGACTGCGCGCTCCGGATTGGCCGCACGCGGCACCAGTTCGATGATGTAGTCGCGGCCCGTCTGGTAAGCCAGCGGCTCGAATGCGCCCTTGGCGCTCATCACCACCTGCGCCTTGTCACCGCTGGCGCTGGCCTGGACCTGCTGCACCGGCGTGGCGAAGTCGCTGACGTTCAGCATCCGCTGCAGGTTCGCTGGAATCGTGGCGTTGCCGATATCAACCACCACACCAGCGTCGCTGGCGCGCATGTCCGGCATCGCACCGTCTTTGTCGAAGTGCAGAATCAGCTTGCCCGACCCGCCATCGCCTCGCTTGAAGTCGATGCTGGTGACGGACGCGACCGTGGTGCCGACCGGAGGGGTCTGCGCAACTGTCGTGGCCGCGGGCGTGGACACTGGCGGGTTTGGCGGAGCCGCGTTGACGACGCTGAGCGCCGACAACAGACCGGCGGCCAAGCCATACACGGCGGCCTTCATTGGCATTGTGCGACGGCCCTGCAGCTGGCTATGCGCGTTGAGTACGATCATTTCGCTATCCCCTCGTCTTATTCGTCATCGAGCGAAACCGTCGCCGGCCGCTCAAGCCAACCGCCTGCACCATCGGGAACCAGTTCGACAAGTTCGATACGATCTTCGAACACGCCGGTCACTCGCCCATCGGCCTGGCCCATGTAATCACCCGGACGCACACGGTAGGTCACCTTCTCAGGCACCATCACCAGCGCGATCAGCGCCCCGCCTTTGCCGAGTGTCCCGACCATGTCGAGACTATCGAGCGGAAATTGTTCCAGCACTTGCTTTCGCCGATTCGCTTCAGGGCGAGGCCCTGAAGCGGATGATCCCGCGGCGAACGCAGCGCTGAACGGATCGCGCAGCGACTGCGCGGAGTATTCAAATGTCTCGAACTGCTGCATCACTGGCAGCGGATCGAGCGCCGGCGCGGGCCGCGCCTTGACCTCGGCAACCCACTCCTCAAGATTAGGAGCATCACCCGGGGTGCTGGTGATCGAGCGGCCGCACCCGGACAATGCGGCCAGCAGCGCAACGGCCAACAGCGGACGCATCGTCAGCGAGCGGATTGATGGAAGTCTGCGCATCATCAGCTGCCTCCTTGCGGGGCGGGGGCCGGGGCCGGCGCGGGAACTGCGGCGGGTGCAGGCGCGGCGGCGGGCGTTGTAACCGGTGCAGCAGCGGTGGCGCCGCCGGCAGCGGGCGTCGCGGAAGTCGTTTCTTCCTCGTCGCGATAACGGTAGGTTTTGACCGTGCCCTTGAGCTCAAGGGTCGAATTGGGGCCAATACCGACCGGCTTGGTCTTGTCCGCGCCAGCATCGACGCGGGGCGTGAGCTCGATGTTGTGCATGGTCATGATCACCACG
>JANOXT010000340.1:0-5011 GCA_031418555.1 Lysobacterales bacterium
GGAGATCTACCGCTACATGAACTTCGATCGGATCGCGGACTACAAGGACGTGGCGGATATGGTCACGGCGTAAACCTGTCATTTGCATGCCACTGTAGGAGCGACGGAAGTCGCGACAGGCTGTGACAGGTCTTCCTGCGGCCTGTCGCGACTTCCGTCGTTCCTACAAGTGGCATTGCATGCTTGGCTTTTTAGTCATTGCGGCAAATGGTTTTGCGTCAACCCAACTCCTCCTCGATCGCAGCCACCATCGCGCGGCGCCAAAATACGAAATCCCACATCGTCCCGCCCATCTGCCGCCACAGCACCGCAGAGCGCAGCGCGGCGAGCAGCAGGGCGCGGATTTCGGCGACCACTTCCGGCTGCTGCAGGTAATGCGGGTTTCCCTGCACGATCACCTTCGGCCGCAGATGGCTGATGGTGTCGGCGTACAGCAGGCCAAGCTTCGAGATCACGTCCGGATGGATGCTGCCCTGGCGTTCGGCGATACCTTCCAGCGTGCGGATGCCGTCCAGCACCTGCTGCGCAAGCGATTCATCGGCGACGAAGCGGCGTTCGATCTGCAGCACCGCCATGCCGAGCTTCGGCAGTCCCTGGTCGCCGCTGCGGTCGGTGAAATAATCGCGCAGCAGCAGCAGACCGCCGCGTAACGAGCGTGCGTTGCCGTAAACCGCATCGGCCGACGCAGCGTCGATGCGGAAGACGCTGTCCAGCGTATTGCGTTCGCCTTCGCTGTCGGCGTGGCCGGTATCGGCGATCTGCCGCACCAGTTTCAGTGCCTGCAACAAGCCGGCGAGGGCGAGGACTCGTGAACGTACATCCATGGTCATATCGATCTTTTATAGGTGCGTTTTTGTAGGAGCGGCGTTGGCCGCGAATGTCACAGGGTCGGTGTTGGCTTCAATACCGGACCCAACTGTTGCTGTTCAAGAATCGCATCGGTCGCGGCGATCACTGCGCCCCCGAGGCAGACCTCCCCGTTGTACAGCACCAGCGATTGCCCGGGCGTGACTGCGCGCTGCGGTCGTGCAAAGGCCACCGCAAGCGTGCCGTCCGGCATGACCTCCACTTCGCATGCTTCGTCATGCTGCCGATAGCGGGTCTGTGCCGTGCAGACGAATCTTGAAGAAGGCGGCGCACCGGAAATCCAGTGCGCCGGTTCGGACCGCAGCCGGCTCGACAGCAGATAAGGCGAATCAGTGCCCTGATCCACGATGAGCGTGTTGTCGTGCACGCGCTTGCCGACCACAAACCAGGGCGCGGCTGCGAAACCGCGGACGCCGCCGATCTGCAGGCCTTCACGCTGGCCGAGGGTGAAGTAAAACACGCCCGGATGTTCGCCGACCTGACGTCCGTCGGGCGTCATCATCGGCCCTTTTTTCGCGGGCAGATATTGCGACAGGAACTCGCGGAAATCGCGCTCGCCGATGAAACAGATACCCGTCGAGTCTTTTTTCGTGGCAGTGGGCAGGCCGGCATCGGCGGCCATGCGGCGCACATCGGTCTTGATCAGGTCGCCCAACGGGAACAGGGTTGCAGCAAGCTGTTTCTGCCCAAGCTGGTGCAGGAAATAACTCTGGTCCTTGCTGCGGTCGGCAGCGCGCAGCAGTTGCCATGTGCCGTGCAGTTCGCGAACGCGCGCATAGTGACCGGTGGCGATGAACTCGGCGCCGAGTTCGCGCGCGGCGTCCAGGAAATGTTTGAACTTGATTTCGCGATTGCACAGCACGTCGGGATTCGGTGTGCGCCCTGCGGCGTATTCGGCGAGGAAGTGCTCGAACACGCCGGACCAGTATTCTCCGGAGAAATCGCGGAAGTGGATCGGCAGGCCGAGCCTGCCACTGACGGCAACCGCGTCGCGGCGGTCGTCCTCGGCCCGACAATCGGCGCTGCCATCGTCCGCCCAGTTGCGCATGAACAACCCGGCCACCGGATGCGACGGGTCGGTGATGGCCTGGTCCCGCAGCAGCAGCGCCGCCACGGAAGAATCGACGCCGCCGGACATGCCCACGATGATTCTGGGCGGGATCGGTGATGGGCTCACAACGTGCGGCTCATGTCAGATGCTGCAGCACCGTCAACGGCGAGCGGTGGCCGGCGAGGTGATCCGCCACCGCCTGCCAGACCAACGGGCTACGGTGGCGCTCTCGGGCCGCTAGCAGTTCGTCCGGCGTCAGCCAGAGCGCCTGGACGATACCGTCGTCCAGCTTCCGCGTCGCATCGTGTCGCTCGGGCTCGGCTGCGAAAGCGAAGCGCAGATAGTGCCGGCCGCTTTCGGCCGCTTTCCACTGATACGCGCCAAGAAATGAGGTCAGGCGTACATCCCAACCGGTTTCCTCGCGGGTTTCCCGCAGCGCGGCATCGAACAGGCTTTCGTCGGGTTCCAGATGGCCGGCCGGCTGATTGATGACCAGCCGGCCGTTTACCCGCTCCTCCACGCACAGCAACTTACCGTCCGCGACCACCACGGTGGCCACGGTCACGTCCGGCTGCCAGAAGCGCCCTTCGCGATAACTCATGCGCTCAGCGCCAGCGTCATGTTGACCGCGATCACAGATCGTCCCGGTCGCCGCTGAACTTGATCTCCATGTCGTCCGCCGTCTCGGCGGCGATGTCCATCGCCGACTCCATCTGGGCGCCATCCATGCTGTCGGGCAGCTTGATCACGAAATACAGGATATCGCCGCTCAACTCCCAGCCGCCAAGCTTGTTCTTGCGGCTTTCTGCCATGAGCTCAAGCGCCTTGGCGCCGTTGATGCCGTCCTTCTCAACGCGTGCGGCGGGCGAAAATATCTCGCGGATCTGAAACCCGCCGACCGTCTCGGTACTGCCGCTGACGAACACCAGCTGAGTGCGCTTTTCCTTGGAATAGTTGTAAGTGACTTTGAAATCGCCGTCGTCGTCGACGGTGTACTTGACGCCGCGAGCGTCCAGGCGCGATTTGACGGCGCCATCCTCGGCCTGTGCGGCCGGTGCGAAAACACTGGCGAGGACGAAGGCGGCGACAAGTGTGGCGCGAACGGATGACGACATGGGCGATTCCCCTTGGACTGCACGGCCGGAATGACCGCTGCGGTCCGGCATTGTGTTCCGGCAGGCCGATGCGCGTCCACGGGCCGGCCACCGGACATGCGCAGACGCCTGACCTCTGGCAGTGCGGGTCTGGCACCGGGTTCTGCTGTCGAGCGGGCCTCGCGGACGACAGCCCGGTATAATCGACCGATGCCAACCAATCACGAACACGAGCACGATTACGGCGTTGCCGTCGAAACCAGCAAACCCGAGCTGGCGAAACCGCCGCTGTACTCGGTAATGATCCTGAACGATGACTACACGCCCATGGACTTCGTTGTGGAGGTGATGATGCGCTTCTTCAGTCTGAATCTGGAGAAGGCCACGCAGGTCATGCTGCACGTCCATACCCGCGGACGCGGGGTTTGCGGCGTATTCACGCGGGAGATCGCCGAGTCGAAAGTGGCGCAGGTGAACGAATACGCCAGACTCAACCAACATCCGCTGTTGTGCACGATGGAAAAAGCCTGAGCGCGCCCCCAACTCAGGCTCTGCGGACAATCGATTACTGTATCAGTGGCCCGGAACTTGCATCTCCTGCTCGCGTGCAGACGTACACTCAGTGCATCGTTCTGAGGCATGGATCATCCGGTCTGTGCAGTGGATGACAGGCAGCTAGCGCTTCGGCACGACGCAGTGTTCCAGATCTTCGGTATTCCGCATTGGGATGGCGCAACCCATTCTGAAACTTCAGGGACCCGATGTGACCCAGCCGGGCACACTTGGCCCCGACCCGCAGAACTTCTCGGAGGGCAGTGCCACCATGTTCAGTAAAGACCTCGAATACGCCATCGGCCAGTGCTACAAGCACGCCCGCGAAGCGCGCCATGAGTACATGACCGTCGAGCACCTGCTCCTGGCATTGCTCGACAACCCCTCCGCCGAAACCGTGCTCAAAGCCTGCAGCGCTGACTTCACGCGTCTGCGCGGCGATCTTGAACAGGCCATCGCCACTTCGGTCGCCACCTTGGCCGAGGACGATGTGCGCGACACGCAGGCTACGCTTGGCTTCCAGCGTGTGCTGCAGCGCGCCGTTTACCACGTGCAGTCGTCCGGCAAGAATGAAGTCACCGGCGCCAATGTGCTGGTGGCGATTTTCGGCGAGAAAGATTCGTACGCGGTCTACTACCTCAATCAGCAGGGCATCAGCCGGCTGGATGTGGTGAACTTCCTGTCGCACGGCATCGCCAAAACCGGCGAAAGCAGCGAATCGAGCGGTCCCGATGCGATCGAGTCCAGCAGCGACAGCGAGGCGGGCGAGGGCAAGAACGATCCGCTGACCGAATTCACGGTCAATCTCAATGCCTTGGCGCGTGAGGGCAAGATCGATCCACTGGTCGGCCGCGCCGAAGAAGTGGAACGCACCATCCAAGTGCTGTGCCGCCGACGCAAGAACAATCCGCTGTACGTAGGCGAAGCCGGCGTAGGCAAAACCGCGCTTGCAGAAGGGCTGGCGCGGCGCATCGTCGACGAGGAAGTGCCGGCTGTGCTCGCCGACGCCACGATCTTTTCACTGGATCTCGGCGCGCTGGTTGCGGGCACCAAGTATCGCGGCGATTTCGAGAAGCGGCTGAAGTCGGTGCTGGCTGCGCTGAAGAAGATCCCGCAGGCGGTGCTGTTCATCGATGAAATCCACACCATCATCGGCGCAGGGTCGGCCAGTGGCGGAACCATGGACGCCAGCAATCTGATCAAGCCTGCGCTGGCTTCCGGCGAGCCGCGCTGCATCGGCTCGACCACTTTCCAGGAATATCGCGCCATCTTCGAAAAGGACCGCGCGCTCGCCCGCCGCTTCCAAAAGATCGACGTGGTCGAACCGACCATCGGCGAAGCCGTGGAAATCCTGCGCGGGCTCCGCTCGAAGTACGAATCCCACCACAATGTCAGTTATGCCGATGACGCCATCCAGGCGGCCGTCGACCTGTCGGTCAAACATATT
>JANOXT010000341.1:0-12217 GCA_031418555.1 Lysobacterales bacterium
TGACCAGCATCCGGGAAGAGCCGGGTTTTGGCGATACCAATGGCCACGGCACCCACACCGCATCGACCGGCGCCGGCAATACCCGCGACGTGGTCTTCAGCGGTAACAATCTGCGCATTTCCGGCGTAGCGCCGCGCGCCAACGTGATTGCCTACGACGTCTGCTACACCAACACTGCGACCGGCCAGGGCCTCTGCCCAAGCTCGTCATCGGTGGCGGCGGTCAATCAGGCGGTGGCTGACGGTGTCGTCGATGTCATCAACTTTTCCATCGGTGGCGGCGTCGACCCCTGGGCCGACTCGGTATCGCTGGCGTTCCTGAACGCGGTCGATTCCGGTATCTATGTCTCGTCGTCGGCCGGCAACAGTGGCCCCGCTGCGAATACGCTTGGCCATAACGAACCGTGGGTCAGCGCGACCGCAGCTTCGCAGACCGGTCGCAATGGTTTCTCCACCGCGATTCAGGTCACTGGCCCGACTCCGGTGCCGGCCAACCTGGCTCCGCTGTTGATGGCCGATGGCAGCGGCGGCACTCCGCTGTCCGTGACGATTCCCGCTACGACACCACTGCGGATCAGCCCCGGTATCAGCACCACCAGTGATGGCTGCGCGGCCTTCCCGGCGGGCACATTCGCCGGTGCGATTGCGGTGATCCGTCGCGGCACCTGCTCCTTCACCATCAAAACCAACAATGCGTCCGCTGCGGGCGCCATTGCGGTGGTCATCGCCAACAATCAGGCGGGTGGCATCGCGCCTTCCGTGCCCGGCACCACCATCCCGGTGTTCGGCGTTCCGCAGACCGACGGCGACAACCTGCGCAACTTCGGTCAGGCGAACCCGACCACTGCGACCGCGCAGATCACCTTCCCGCCGCTGCCGATTCCGAATACGCCGGATGCGCTGGCGTCGTTCAGCTCGCGCGGCCCGGCCGGCACCTACAACCTCCTGAAGCCTGATATCACTGCGCCCGGCGCGCAGATTCTGGCTGCGGTCTCCGACACCGTGTCGGTGACCGGTTCGCCGAACGCAGTCGCTCTGTTCAGCGGCACCTCGATGGCGTCCCCGCATCAGGCCGGCGCAGCGATGCTGATCCGTCAGGCGCGTCCGACCTGGACACCGCCGGAAATCAAGTCCGCGCTGGCTTTGACCGCGGCGCAGACCGTGCTGCTTGAGGACCAGGTGACGCCTGCGAATCCGTTCGCGCGCGGCAGTGGTCGCGTCCAGGTCGACAAGGCGATCAACGCCGGTCTGGTGATGAACGAAACCACGGCGAATTACAGCGCGGCCAATCCCGCCAACGGCGGCGACCCGACCACGCTGAATCAGCCGAACCTGTTCAACCGCAGCTGCTATCCGACCTGCGTGTTCAACCGTACCTTCCGCAATACCGGCGCGACGGCGACCACCTACCGCGTGCAGCTGGTGGGTTTGAGCGGGTCGGTCACGCCGATCGTCACCGTACCGGGCAACGGCTCGTTGACCGTGAAGTTCACCGTCTACGGCTTCAGTCTGCCTGCCAACGGCACCACCAGCTTCGGTACCGTGGTGATCACCCCGGCCACCGGCACCGCGCCGGTACTGCGGATGCCGGTGGGTATCTCCGTGTATCCGCCGGTGATCTCGATGCCGTTCAGTCTGTCGTCGTCGCTGGCGAGTAACTCTGCAGGCTCGACGTCGTTCACCATCGGCAACACCGGTGGCTCGACGCTGAACTACACGTTCCTCAACACCGGCACCGCGCCGGGTGCGCTCGTCAATACGACGGGTACGACCACCGGCAGTGGCTTCCGCAGTACGCGGTACCTCGATCCGGCGGTCGCTTTGAACAATGCCCAGTACTCGGCTGATGATTTCGTGTTGACCCAGACGACGCAGATCACCTCGCTGTTCGTGGAAGGCTTCACGCTGGTGGCGCCGCCGCTCGCAACGATATCGCCCACGCTGACCTGGAGCATCTATCCGGATGCCGGTGGATTGCCGGCAGGTAATCCGAGTACGGCTGCGGCTGCGGCGGTCTGGACCTACACCGCAGGCTCCACGTCTGCAGGTGTGACCACCGGTACGCTGGACGACAACATCCTGCTGAACCTGACCGCTGCGGGCCAGAACGTCAGCCTCCCGCCGGGCCGTTACTGGCTGGTGGTGAATTCCAACAGTACGTTCGCAAATCGGTGGGTGTGGTTCCAGTCCACTCAAGGCAGTGGCTTGGCTGGCGCTGCGGCCCTCACGGTTTCGACGACGGGTGTTGGTACGTGGGCACCCGTGACCGGAACTACGTTTGCCGGTCTGTCGATGCAGGTGAATGCGCTGCTGCCCTGCGGTGCCCCGTGGATGAGCGGTACGTACGCCACGACCGGTACCTTGGCGCGCGGCACCAGCCGTTCGGCTTTGACCGCGATCAACAGCACTGGTCTGGCGGCGGGTAGCTATAAAGGCTCTGTCTGCGTACAAAGCAACGACCCGGCGACCCCGATTCTGTCGGTCCCGCTGTCGTTGACTGTGACACCGTAAGTTCTCGTACCACAGCAAAGTGAAAGGGCCCGGAGTAATCCGGGCCTTTTTTGTGACCGGAATCACGCTCTTTACGCGTTCAAGCCGCTGAGCACCCGCTTTGGGCGCACTTGAGAGTAGCCATGTGTCCCTCCGATTCGTCCGGCGAGCATGCCGACCTTCTCGATTTTCTGCGCGAGCGGCTTGATCGCGGCAACGACTGTCTGTTGGTGGGTAACGCCCGTGGCGCGATCGTCTATTACGACAGTGCGCTGGTGTCGTTCCATGCCAACAGCCGGGTCTCTGTGCTGCAGCCGACATACAGAGCCTTATGGACCAACAAGGCGATGGCGCACCAGCAGCTGCGCGAGCCGGTGAAATCGCAGGAAGCGGCGATGTTCGCGAACAGTCTGCCGTTGTCGGGCTGAGCTTGGCTGGGGCAGGTCGCTGAAAGCAGACGGTAGCACCGGCTTGTGCTTTATCCGCATTGAACGCCAGCGAATGGCTCCTCAGCTCTCGCGCTGTCTCGGAACGACTGTGCAGCAAACTGTCGGCACGTTTGGGGCTTCGGAGAAAACACCCCAGATGCGCAGACGGCCGCCCTTCGGCGACCGTCTCTGTCTTAAATGCAAAGGCGGAGCGGGTTACCAGATCCGCACGCGCTGCTCCGGCGCCAGATACAGCTTGTCCCCCGGTTTGACGTCGAACGCCTGATACCACTCGCTGAGGTTCCGCAGCGGGCCGTTGATGCGGTACTGCGGCGGCGAATGCGAGTCGGTCTTCAACCGGTTGAGGATAGTTTCCTCGCGCGCCTTGGATTTCCACACCTGCGCCCAGGCGAGAAAGAAACGCTGATCGCCGGTCAGGCCATCGATCACCGGCGCTGCTTTACCTTTCAGACTGAGCTTGTAGGCGGTGTAGGCCATCGACAGGCCGCCGAGATCGCCGATGTTCTCGCCCATCGTCAGCTGACCATTCACGCACTGGCCCTCCAGTGGGCAATATCCCGCGTACTGCGCGCCGAGCACCTTGGTCCGCGCGTCGAAACGGGTGCGGTCTTCATCGGTCCACCAGTTGCGCTGGATGCCGGCGTAGTCCGACTTCGAGCCCTGATCGTCGAAGCCGTGGCCCATTTCGTGGCCGATCACCCCGCCGATCGCGCCATAGTTCACCGCCGGGTCCGCGTTCACGTCGAAAAAAGGCGGCTGCAGGATACCCGCCGGAAACACGATCTCGTTGAACGAGGCGTTGTAATAGGCATTGACTGTCTGCGGCGTCATGAACCATTCGTCGCGGTCGGGTTTGGTGCCCAGGCGGCGGAGCTGGTCGTCGATTGAATAGCGGCGCACCGACTGCACATTGGCGATCAGATCGCCCGGGACGATCTTCACACTGCCGTAGTCGCGCCATTTTCGCGTGTAGCCGATTTTCGGCAGGAACGTGCCCAGTTTTTTGTAGGCCTCGGTTTTGGTCGCCTCTCCCATCCAATCCAGTTTTTCGACGTTCTGACGCAGCGCAGCGCGCAGGTTTTCGACCAGCTCATCCATCGCTGCCTTGGCTTCCGGCTTGAAATGGCGGGCCACGTACATCCGGCCAACCGCATCGCCCAGTCCTCCGGTGCCGCCGACCGCAGCCACGCCGCGCTTCCACAGTTCGCGCTGCGCCTTCTGGCCCTGCAGTACGGTGCCCGTAAACGCGAACGCGGTGTCTTCGATGTCGGTGCTGAGCATCGGCGCGTGATTGCGCACGGCGTGGTAAGTCAAGTAATCGCGCCAGACGCTCAACGGCGTTTTTGCGACGATCTCGACGATCGGGCCGACCGCGCTGGGCGTTGAAACGTTGACCTCGGCCGGTGGCGCGATGCCCTGCGCGGCGAAGTGCGCGGCCCAGTCGTAACCGGGAAATTCCTCGCGCAGCTGCGCGTACGTGCGCAGGTTGTAGGTCTTGTCGCGATCACGAAGCTCCGCGCGATCCCACAGCCGTTTCGCCAGTTCGGTTTCCAGCGCGACGATCGCCTCGGCCCGCGGTTTGGCATTGGCGACGCCGGCGAAGCCGAGCATGGTCGAGACATGCTGAAGATAGGTTTTACGGATCTCGACGAAGCGCGGTTCCTGATTGAGGTAATAGTCCTTGTCGGGCAATCCAAGACCGCCCACACCGATCCCGACCAGATAGCGGTCCGGATTCTTGCGATCGAGCGTGACATTGCCGCCCACCGGGCTGTTGGTGCCTTCCACTGCGGAGCGGCCGAACGCAGCGGTCAGCGCTGCGATCGAGTCGATGCCGGCAATGCGCGCCAGCGTTGGCCGCAGCGGTGTGATGCCGGCTGCATCGCGCGCGGCGGTATTCATATAGCTGGCGTAGAAATCGCGCACTTTCTGCTCATCGCTTCCGGGCTGCAGATCCTTGCGCGCCAGCAGTTCCTCGATAATCGCGCGGGTCTGCTCCTCGGCCAGATCGCTCAGGGCGTTGAACGAACCATAGCGGGTGTCGTAATCCCGCAGTTGATAGTTATCGAACCAGTGACCGTTCGCATAGCGATCGAAATCGTCGCCCGGTTTTACCGAAAGATCCCGATTGTCGAGGGCGATACCGAAGCTTCCGAGCTGCGGGGCGACAGCGCCGCTGGCAGAAGCGGTATGCGCGGTCATCGTCAGTACGAGGCACAGGGCTGCGCCCAGTGCGTTGGGGAGGTATCTCATTTTCGGTTTCCGGACACGGTGGGCGATTCGCAAGCCTAGCGCGCATCGATGCGTCGACATGTGCCGAAGGTCGGGGTTTGCGCGTCAGGGCGTTGGCAGGTTCTGTGCGCCGTAGATCCTTTCGCGCGCTTCCTGCAGACGGACGCGCAGATAGTCGTCGCGGCTCAAGCCTCCAGGATAGGTCTGCATCGCCAGCACTTCAGAAACGATGCTCGCCTCGCGTGCCTTGTACGCCTGGAACTGCGTATCCCGTCGCTGCTGGGCCAGAAACGCGCGTTGTTTTGCCTCAGTCTGTTCGCGATAGCTGTTGACGATCGACTGTGCCTGCCGGAGGCGCTCGGATTCGTCTTTGACAGCGACCTGGATCAGGCCGAGGCGGAGCGTCACGGCCTCTCCAGCGGACAGCTCCCGCGTCTGTTCGCGCCGGCCGATCTCGCGATTCAATGCAAGCGCGCGGGTGTTGAGCGTCGTGTTGTCGAGTTTGGGCGCATCGCGCAGAAAAGCCCGCGTCTGCTGCTCGAAGACCTGGCGGCTGCGGTAGGCACGCGCTTCGGGGGTCGATTCCAGTGCTGCCTGGCGGGGGTCGGCGGAGCCTGTTGCCGGAGTCGCAGTAGCCGCTGCAGAGGGCGCCAGACTTTCCGCAAGCGCGTCTTTGCGCAGCCGGATCGACGTGTAGAGCATGAGCGTCAGGATGGCCGCAAGCGCCACGATGATACGGATGAGTCTGATCTTCATGGCAAACGGACAGGTTTCCTGAAATGAGAATCCCGCAGCGGACCCGGGTACGGGTTCCGCTGCGATGCCTCGGGTACGATCAAGGCGGCAACGATTCGATTAGAGCAGCTGGTCGATGCTCCAGTACAGCAGATTGAACGGTTTGCTGCGGTCGGCGAGATCGCTGGCTTCGGACGCGTCCAGCACATTGCCCGAACCCACCAGCACGCTGTCGATGAAATTGCGCAGATCCAGACTCATCGTCTGCACATCACCGTTCTTGAAATCGACGACGGTGGTGCAGTGGCTTTCGTTGAGGGCGCGATATTGCGGGAAAAAACCGCCGAAGTTGTTCAGGCCATTGAGTTTCGCCGACAGCCGACTGGTGTCGCTGCCCCATTTGGCATGGATGATCCCTTCTTTGGCTGCTTGATTCGGCGCGTTCTGGATCTCCGGGAAGAACCGTTCGTAGGAATACGAGGAATAGTTCAGGTCCTGCCAGAAATGGGTGTGGCCCAGGCGGTCGTTCGGATACTTCGCCGACAGTGCACCGTACAGCGTGCCCAGCTGGTTGAGATCGAGCTGCGGCATCTGGCTGGCGAGGTAGGGCAATGGCCCATTGGGCTTGTTCAGGCCCCAGGCCTGACGCATCAGCCCCTGCAGCGGCGCGGACGGGTAAATCTGCGGATCGCCGCCCAGCGGCGCATCGAACACCGGACCCGAATCGTCGATCAGATAGCCGCGCGTCGGCGCCAGATCGCGCCGCAGGGGAGCGTAGTTGGTCAGGCTGCCGGCGCCACCTGCGCTGCACCCGGTGGACAGCATCTGCGTGGGACGCGGCAGGTTGTCCTTCAACCAACTGGTCACCGCGCGCACGTTGCGGGTGCCGTTGTGATGCCAGACCAACGGCGGCTTCACGCCGGTGAGGTCGCTGTAGATCGCGACTTTGTCGCCGCTGTAGATATCGCCGGTGCAATAGGGCACGTAGACGATATTCCACTGTTGGGTTTTGACCGCATCGAACGGACTGATGCGGGTGATGAACGGGCTGACCAGACTCGCGCCGGGATTCAGCAGGCTCATGTAATCGTCGGGAATGCCGTTCGGATTGCGCGCACCGCGCACGCCGGTCTGGCCGGAGCAGCTGGCGTAATCCCAGCAGGCGCCGCCGCCTTCCATGTAGATGATGGTGTTGCGGGTATTTGCTACGCGATTGACGAAAAATTTGTACGGCGAGCCGTTGCCGCAGACCGCACCCGTTTCCGGCGCGAGCTTGATGGTCTGCCATTGGCTGTACGCGCCTGGGCTGAAGCCGTCGGCATAACCGCCGGGATTGGACAGCAGCGGATAGTCGCCCGTGCGCTGCGCGGCGGTGACCTTGTTGTCGGCTTTGGCGGGGGAGACCAGATTGGCGAGCGTCTGCCAGAACGAGTAATCGCCTTCTTCGGCATGCAGCGGCGCGGCGATCAATGCGGTTGCGATTGCGGTGGCAAGCACGACGGGCCTGCGGATGGATGCGGTCACGACCTTCTCTCCTTTGGGTGATGGACTGCGGTATGCGGACGCCCGCGGCGGGCTGTGACCGGTTGGCGACGCCCCCTGCATCTGCCGTACGGCCTGGCGATGCCGTGAACCGAAGGCTTGATGTACACCGGCGGGGCGGAGCGGTCAATCGTCGCTAGCGCGTATTCGACAAAAGCCCGCAATGGCAAGGCGAAAATATTGCGCCGCAGCACTACTCGCCGGGCTTCGCCGCTTCAACCGGGGCATGCGTGGCGTCGCGGCGCGCGAGCTGCGCTTCGCGGTGCGCGATGTAGGCGTTGGCGGCAAAAATCACCCCCGCACCCAGCGCAGTCCAGCGGTCGAGCGGCTCGTGGAAGAACAGCCAGCCGGCGAGGGCGACAATCGGCAGCTGCATGAAACTGATCGGCGTCAGCGCAGAGACATCCCCCAGCTTCAGCGCCCGGGTCCACAGCATGTGTCCGCTGGTGCCGAGGAAGCCTGCGGCGATCACCCACACCCAGGCGATGCCGCGTGGCCACTCCCACACGGTCAGTGCCGGCAGCAGCGACATCGGCACCCAGAGCAGCGTGGTGTAGAAAACGATGCGATCCGCCGGCTCCACCTTCGACAGCTGTTTGATCTGGATCGAAACGATGCCGCTGAGCACTGCCGCCGCCAGCGCCACCAGCGTGCCCGCGCTGAAACTGTCGCTGCCCGGGCGGACGATGATCATCACGCCCACGAAGCCCAGCGCCACCGCTGCCCACCGCCGTGCGCGCACCTGTTCGTGCAGAAAAAACACCGCTGCGATAGTGACGAAGATCGGCGTCGAATACGACAGCGCCACCGCCTGCGCCAGCGGCAGATGACCGATGGCCCAGAAGCCGCACATCATCGACACCGCGCCGATCATGCAGCGAAACACATAGCGCGGCAGCTGCGTGGTGCGCAGCAGGCCGCGGCCGTGGCGCAGCAGCAGCGGCATGGCCGCGATCAGTCCGAAAAAATTGCGGAAGAATGCGATCTCGAACGTATGCAGCGTGGCCGAAGCCAGCTTGATCGCCACCGCCATCAGCCCGAAGAAAACAGTGCTGCCCAACATCAGCAGCGCGGCGCGAAGGTGCTGCGAACGCGCGGCGTTCACCAACGCGCGCCGACGATTCGCGGCTCCGGTTCGATCGCGACACTGAAGCGCCCATGCACACTTTCGGCAATGCCGCGCGCCAACGTCAGCAGCTCTTCGCCTGTCGCAGCGCCGTGATTCACCAACACCAGCGCGTGCTTGTCGGAGACGCCCGCATCGCCGGAGCCCGACGCAATCCGATGCCCCTTCCAGCCGCAGGCATCGATCAGCCACGCTGCGGACAGCTTGCGCGTCGCCTCGCTGCCGCCGCGAAAGACCGGCAAGTGCGGATGCATCGACAACAGCGCTTCCGCCTGTGCAGCCGGAACGACCGGATTCTTGAAGAAACTGCCGGCGTTGCCAATCCGTGCGGGATCGGGCAATTTTCGCCGACGCAAACGGATGACCGCCTCGGCGACATCGCGCGCATCCGGACTGTCGATATCCATTGCCGACAGCTCATCGCGGATGCCGGCATAATCGAGTGTGAGCGCAGCGATGTCGAACGGCGCGAGTTTGAATTCGACGGCCGTCACCAGCCATCGTTCGGGGTGGTGTTTGAACGCGCTGTCGCGATACGCGAACCGGCATGCTGCCGTATCCAGACGCAGGAACGTGCCGGTGACGCGCTCGAATACTTCGACAGCGTGGATGCATTCGCCGATTTCCACGCCATAGGCGCCGATGTTCTGGATCGGCGATGCGCCAACGGTGCCGGGGATCAGCGCGAGGTTTTCCAGTCCGGCAAAACCGCGTTCCAGCGCCCACATGACCAGGCGGTGCCATTCCACGCCGGCCTCGGCACGGACGATGCCCGTGGCCGCGTCAAGCACATCGATCCGCTGTGCGTTGAGATGCAGCGCGATCTGCGGGTCTCCGACGATCAATAGATTGCTGCCGCCGCCAAGCACCAGCGGCGATACGCCGGCAAGTTCGTCCGCGAACAGCCCGGGCAGGTCTTCGGCGTTATCGGTTTCGATCAACAGACCGGCATGCGCATCGATGCCGAAAGTGTTGCGCAGTGCTGCGCGTTCGGTGCGGCGTACGCTCATGTCTCGTTCGGCAAATGCCCGCGGCTGGGCGCTTCCTTGCGACGGCGGATCGCATCGACGCAGTCGTGAATGAGTTTTGGCCCGCGATAGATCAGCCCCGTATAGGTTTGCACCAGGCTCGCGCCGGCCGCCATCTTCTTCACCGCATCGGCGCCGGTGAGGATGCCGCCCACGCCGATGATCGGAATCTGCTCCGGCAGCCGCGTACGCAGCATGCGCAGCACGGCGGTGGATTTCGCCATCAGCGGTTCCCCGGACAGGCCGCCGGCTTCTTTCGCCAGCGGATGCTGATGGACAGCGATCCGCGAGACCGTGGTGTTGGTCGCGATCACACCGTCGACCTGCATCTCGCCGAGCACCCGCGCGGTCACGTCGATATCGTCGTCAGCCAGATCCGGCGCCACTTTCACCAGCATCGGCACCCGCTTGCCGTGACGTGTCCACAGCCGTTCCTGCGCTTCCTTCAACTCGCCGAGCAGACGCCGCAGCGCCTGTTCTTCCTGCAGCTCGCGCAGGCCGGCGGTGTTCGGCGACGAGATATTGATGGTGATGTAGTCGGCCAGCGGATAGACCTTTTCAAGACAGTGCAGATAATCCAGCGCGGCGGTCTCGTTCGGCGTGTCTTTATTTTTGCCGATGTTGATGCCGAGGATGCCGCTGCCTTTACGCCGCGCCTTTTCGACGTTGCGCACCAGCGCATCGACGCCATCGTTATTGAAACCGAGCCGGTTGATGATCGCCTTGTTCTCCGGCAGCCGGAACATCCGCGGCTTCGGATTGCCGGGCTGCGGTTTCGGCGTGACCGTGCCCACCTCGACAAACCCGAAACCCAATGCGAACAGCGCATCGATATGCGCACCGTTCTTGTCCATGCCCGCAGCTAGGCCGACCGGGTTTGGAAATGTCATGCCCAACACTTTGACCGGGAAAGACGGTGTGCCGTGCGTGAGCAGTGGATTGAGCCCGCTGCGATACGCCGCTTCCAGCATCGTCAGCCCAAGCGTGTGCGCACGCTCGGGGTCCATGTGGAACAGGAAGGGGCGGGCAAGTCCGTACATGCTGTGGTGTGCCTTAGCCCAGCTGGCCAGAGAGGCCCAGCCACGTCAACAGCGTAGCGATGCCGCCGAAGAACATCACCACCAGCAGTACGCCCACAATGCTGACTATGACCGAGCCCCAGCCCAGCACCAGACCGGCGATGGCGTAGCCGTCTCCGTTAATCGTGCCTGCAGAACGTCGGATCTCGCCGCGCGCCATGTGCCCGGTGATGATCGCACCCAGGCTGCCGATCAAGGGCAGCAGGGTCCAACCGAGGATGCCTGCCACCAGACTGACGACGGCGAGGGTGCTGGTGGTTTTGACCGGTGTGCTCATCATCGTTGCTCCGTTGGCGGTCGAAATCTAT
The DNA here is from genome assembly GCA_031418555.1 of Lysobacterales bacterium. Classification (GTDB taxonomy): domain Bacteria; phylum Pseudomonadota; class Gammaproteobacteria; order Xanthomonadales; family Xanthomonadaceae; genus Lysobacter_I. The sequence goes on from JANOXT010000341.1 coordinate 10,989, forward strand.
ATCGGCGATTCAAGTTGCAAGAAGATCACAAATCGAACTTGATGCCCTGCGCCAGCGGGAGCGAATCCGAATAATTGATGGTGTTGGTCTGCCGGCGCATGTAAACCTTCCACGCGTCCGAACCCGATTCGCGGCCACCGCCGGTTTCTTTCTCGCCGCCGAACGCGCCGCCGATTTCCGCGCCGCTGGTGCCGATATTGACGTTGGCGATGCCGCAGTCGCTGCCCGACGCCGCGAGGAAGGCTTCCGCCGCGCGCAGATTGGCGGTGAAGATCGATGACGACAGCCCCTGCGGAACCGCATTCTGCATGTCGAGGGCTTCGTCCAGCGTTTTGTATTTCATGACGTACAGAATCGGCGCGAAGGTTTCATGCTGGACGATTTCGGCGTCGTTGGTCAGCCCGGTGACGATGGCCGGCAGCACAAAGTTGCCCTTGCCCTCGATCGCAGCGCCGCCGGTTTCGATCTTGCCGCCGCTGGCTTTGGCCTTCGCGATGGAATCGAGATAACCGTCCACCGCATCGCGGCTGTTGAGCGGCCCCATCAGATTTTTCGGGTCGGTCGGATCGCCGATTTTGGTTTCCACCTGCTTGTACGCGGTGATGAGTTTCGTCAGCACGTCGTCGTACACGCTTTCATGCACGATCAATCGGCGGGTGGTGGTGCAGCGCTGACCGGCGGTGCCGACCGCGCCAAACACAATCGCCGGAATCGCCAATTTCATATCGGCGCTGGCGTCGACGATGATCGCGTTGTTGCCGCCCAGCTCCAGCAGCGAACGCGCCATGCGCCGCGCGCAGCGCTCACCGACGATGCGGCCGACCTTGGTGGAGCCGGTAAAACTGATCAGCGGGATGCGCTTGTCGTCGACGAAATTCGAGGCCAACTCGGTGCCGGCGTCGTTGAACAGGAAGAAGATGTCCGGGAAGCCGGCTTTCTTCAGCGCCTCGTTGCAGATCTTCATCGAAGCGATGGCCGAAAGCGGGGTCTTCGGCGACGGCTTCCAGATGGTGATGTCGCCGCAGATCGCGGCCACGAACGCATTCCACGCCCACACCGCCACCGGGAAGTTGAACGCCGAGATCACGCCGACGATGCCGATCGGATGCCACTGCTCGTACATCCGGTGGCCCGGGCGCTCGCTGTGCATGGTCAGACCGTAGAGCTGACGCGACAGACCGACCGAGAACTCGCCGATATCGATCATCTCCTGCACCTCGCCGTCGCCC
>JANOXT010000342.1:0-4370 GCA_031418555.1 Lysobacterales bacterium
CGCCGAATCCAGCGTCGCCGGCGCCGCCATGACTTCTCCCGTCTCCGAACTGATCGATCTGCTGTCGCTGGAGCGGCTGGAAAATAATCTGTTCCGCGGCCAGAGCCGCGATATCGGCACCAAGTACGTATTCGGCGGGCAGGTATTGGGGCAGGCGCTGTCGGCGGCGCAGGCGACGCTGGATTCGGCGGACCCGGACAAGGGGCCGCGCGCGGCGCATTCTCTGCACGCCTATTTTCTGCGCGCCGGCGATATCGAAGCACCGATCGTCTATGACGTGGACCGCACCCGCGACGGCGGCAGTTTTTCTGTGCGCCGGGTGACGGCGATCCAGCACGGGCAGCCCATTTTCGTGTGCGCGGCGTCGTTCCAGATCGTCGAGCCGGGGCCCGAACATCAGATCTCGATGCCGGAAGTACCGCAGCCCGAGGATGTGGAGCCCACGCCGAAGCTGTCGGCGGAGGCGCTGGCCAAACTGCCCAGCAAGGTGCAGCGCTGGCTGAACCGGATGGGGCCGTTCGAGTTCCGTCCGATCTATCCGCGCGATGAGCTGAATCCGCCGAAGCGCCCGCCCTATCAGCAGGTGTGGTTCAAGCTGAGCGAGCCGGTGGGCGATGCGCCGGAGCTGCATCGTGCGCTGCTGGCCTACGCGTCGGATTTCCATCTGCTGGGCACCACGACGTTTCCGCACGGCATCAGCTATTACCAGCCGAACGTGCAGATGGCGTCGCTGGATCACGCGCTGTGGTTTCATCGCACGTTCCGCGCCGACGACTGGCTGCTGTATTCGATCGACAGCCCCAGCGCGCAGGGCGCGCGCGGGCTGGCGCGCGGGCAGATCTTCGACCGCACCGGCCGGCTGGTCGCCAGCACGACACAGGAAGGCATGATCCGCGTGCTGGATGCCGAAACGGTCGCCGCGAAGGCAGCGGGGCACTGATCAATGCGCAAGATTTTCACCAGTCCGCGTCTTGAAAACGTCGAGCGCGTGGCCGAGCTGCTGAAAGAACACGGCGTGGACGCGCGGATCACCAACGGACGCTCGTACAAGGGCGCCGTGCGCGGCCATTTCACCTATCGCGATCACGCGCGCAGCGAGCAGCAGCCGACGGTGTGGATCGTGTCGCCCGACGATCAGCCCAAAGCGCGCGAGTTGATGCGCGCTGCCGGTCTGCTGGATTCCGGACGTTCGCCCACCAGCTATATCCCGACCGAAACGCTGGTAAGCGCGCGCGATGCCGATATCGAAAACGCAACCAAGCGGCGCGTGCTGCTGGTCAAGGTGGCGCTGCTGATCGGCATCCTGCTGGCGGTGGGCATCGGTCTGATGGCGTGGCGCAGGCCAGCACCGTCGGCGATGCCCGCAACGTCAATGCCCGTATCGACGGCAGCGGCGCCCGAAAGCGCCACGGTCGGCGCGACCGCTGAAGTGATCTATCGAGCGGACGTGCCGAGCGCACTGGCGGCGATGTTGTTCGATGCGGAGCTGCGCGCGCACGACACCGTTGGCGTCTGTCTGGCCGTGGACGGTGCCGCACCGTCGCAAGTGGTGCTGTCCACGCTGCAGGCTGCTGATCGCGCGCGCATCCGTTCGCAGGCCGCATGCGCGGCGGTGAAAGACGCCAACGATGTGGTGCTGGTGGATGTGCGCGAATACCGCACCGATGGTTCCGGGGTCGGCACGGTGCAGGTGGCGATCACCGATCAGGGCAAGGACGGCAACCCGCGCGTAGACATCCGTACGCTGAAAGTGAAACGCGACGGGCTGCAGTGGGAAGTGAAGCGGGTTGTGCTGTCGCAGTAAGGCGCCATCCGGGCATCGTTGGCGGGCGACGCCCGGATCGCTTCTGCCGCCTGATGTCCGCTGGATTATTTCGGGGACTTTGCTCCGCGTTCGCCGCGGTGCGCAATGTGGTGCGCCTTCATTTCTTCGCGGGTCAGAAAACCGTCGCTGTTGGCATCGATCGCGGCGAAGTTCTGCAGCGCGCGTGCTTTGCCGGCCAGTTCATCGCGGCTGAAGCGGCCGTCCTTGTTGGTATCCAAGTCGACCTTGCGCGCCCGGGCCGCGTCGCGTCCGCCTTTGCCGCCCTTGCCACCGTGCTGCGGACGTTCTTCAGCTGTAATGCGGCCGTCCCTGTTGGCGTCCAGTCTGTCGAAATGCTCGGCCATCTTCGGGTTGGCAGCGGCTTCGCTGCGGTCGATGACGCCATCGCCATTGGTGTCGATCCTGGCGTGACGGGCGGGCTTGTCGGCAGTGGGCTGGGTAGCCTGCATGGCCTGTGCGAAGGTCACGGTGGCAGTGGCGGCGATGGCGAGACCGAGTGCGAATATGACGATGGCTTTCATGGGCTGTCCTCGTGGGTTGGTCGGCGCCGGCGGACCGGCATGCCTTTGTCAACGCGCGCACGGCCTCGCGGTTGACGGCCATGTCACATTCGCCTTCCCACATCGTCTTGATGCTGTGACCAGACCGGTTACGCTTCCCCGAACGAACCGTCGAATGAATGACCAGCACCCTCCACTGCCCTCCGAATCCGTGCGCCCGATCCTCATCTCAGCCGTCGTGATCGTGATGCTTGGCGGACTGGGCGGCCTGATCACGGCGGCCGGCGCTGCTGCCGTCGTCCTCTACTTCGCCGGCTGGGAGATCGCGCGCATGCGTGCCGCCGCGCGCGCCATCGTCCGCACCGTCATCGGCGAATGAGCCCCACGCGCATGAACACCACCACCCTCACCATCGATGCGCTGATCCAGCACGAGCTGCCGGCCGCCCGCAGCGGCGATCAGGGCGCCTACGGCCGGATCGTTGCCGCCTGCCAGAACACCGTCACTTCGGTGGCGTTGGCGATCACCCGCGATGTGGCGACCAGCGAGGACATCGCGCAGGAAGCATTCCTCAGCGCCTGGCAGCATCTCGAACGGCTCAACAGTCCGGACAGCTTTCTGCCGTGGCTACGCCAGATCACCCGCAATCTGGCCCGCGACCATCTGCGCGCACACCGCAACCAGCCGCTGGATGGCCCCAACGCCGAGTTGATCCTGGCGATGGCGGCCGACCCCGGCGCGCAGCCGATGCAGCAGGTGCTGGAGGACGAGCGCGAAAGCGCGGCGTTCGAGCTGATCTCCTCGCTGCCCGACGACAGCCGCGAAGCGCTGCTGCTGTTCTATCGCGAAGGCCAGAGTTCGCAGCAGGTCGCCACGCTGCTTGGCATCAGCGACGCCGCCGCGCGCAAGCGTCTGTCGCGCGCGCGCCAGCTGGTGCGCGACGATATTCTCAAGCGGTTCGGCGACTTCGCCAGCAGCTCAGCGCCATCGGCTGCGTTCACTGCGGCTGTGATCACCACCCTGGGCATCGCAACAAAACCAGCGGCGGCGGCGGGTGCGGGCATGATCGGTACCGCCACCGCCGGCGGCGCGATCGCCAGCAAAGGATTGGCGGCGGCGATCGGCATGGGCGGCGTGATCGGCGGCTCGCTGGTGGGCGGCGCGATCGCCGCGCATCTGACCCGGCACTATCTGCTGGTGTTCGCCGACACGCTGGAAGAGCGCGATGCGATCCTGCGCAGTTATCAGCGTTATCTGTACATCACATTGAGCGTGATGCTGGCTGCATTTTTGGTGATCTGGTGGGTGCCGAGCTTCGCCTGGGCGCTGACGGGCGCAGTGGCGGCTGAGCTCGCGTCGCTGTGGACCCTGCTGCGGATTCGCCGAGTGCTGTTGCCGATGATCGAACGCGACGCCGCGCGCGATCCCGTCGGCGCGAAAGGCAGATATCGGGCCTACGACTACAGTTACGGACCCACGGCCATCGTGATCACGGGCGTGCTGTATATCGGCTCGATGGCGGTCTTCTACCTGAGTCTGCATTACGGCATGGATGCCTTGGCTGCAGCGATCAAGATGCTGGTGGAACGCAGCGCGCGTTGAGCGTCAATGTATCCATCGATGGATTGATCGGCGCGGAGCTGCCCGCCGCGCGCAGCGGCGACCGCGCTGCGTACGGCCGGATCGTCGCCGCATGCCAGAACACGGTGACTGCGATGGCGCTGGCGATCACCCACGACGTGGCCGCGAGCGAGGACATCGCACAGGACGCTTTTCTCAGCGCGTGGCAGCATTTGAAACGGCTGCAGAACCCGTCCAGCTTTCTGCCGTGGCTGCGGCAGATCACCCGCAACCTCGCCCGCGACCATCTGCGCGCGAGCCGCCACCGGCCGCTCAGCGGCGAAGGCGCGGAGATCGCGATCGAACTCGCCGCCGACCCGTCGCCGACGCCGATGCAGCAATTGGTGGAAGACGAACGCGAGCACGCTGCGACCGAATTGATTTCGGCGCTGCCCGCAGACAGCCGCGAGGTGCTGCTGTTGTTC
>JANOXT010000343.1:0-2457 GCA_031418555.1 Lysobacterales bacterium
CTCGGTGATGAGGGTGGGATTGGAAATTTGGCGGGCGAGGGTCCCCTCAGCGAGCGCTCGGAGGACACCGTTTAGTTGGATTGGAGACAGCACAATGTTCGAATCTCCGCCTGTCACGACGCTGGAGGCGACGGGTGCAGACAGGCCGAAGATCGAGTTGAGGTCGCGAGAGAGACTCAGAGTAGTACCATCCTTACCCAGTGCAGTGGTCCAGTTCACTCCGGTGCGCTCGGCAGTCGCGCTGGTGATGCGGAGAATTTTGGTTTCTACGATGATCTGGCCCTTTGCCTTATCGATGCTGTGGAGAAGTTCCCGAACTCGCTCGATGCGATAAGCAGAGTCGATGACGATGATGGTGTTGGTCTTCGGTTCGAAATTGACCAACCCGACTGCGCCCCCGGCTTTGGCGGTGAGCATCGGTAGGATCAAATCCTTGATCTGGTTGATGTCAGTTGGGCGGAGATAGCGGAGCTGGTAGTGAAACTCGGTGCTGGGAAGCTTGGCAAGTTGATCTTCGGTGAGAGCGTAGATGGTGTTGCCCTTGGTATAAAGCATCAAGCTCCGGCCGAATGCGAGTTCCTCCATTTGCTGGAGTGGATTTCCTTCCGTGAGATGACCCGTGACGTTGTATTCGGGCGTGTTGAGCTGACTGTTGTGGAAATACTGCTTGTTAGCGGATGTCGCGAGAAATTGGAAAATATCGTTGATGCGAGCTTCCATCATGTTGTAGCCGTCCGCCGATTTCTCCATATCCTGTTTCTGCTGTTCTAGCGGGGCAAAGGGTGCTGGGGCCACTGCTGGGCCGGCGGCAGGTTCCGTCGGAGGCTGATGATTCAGCGGAAGGTCCGCCACTCCTCCGGGAGTGGAGGGATTGCTGGCCGGTGCGGAAACTTCTGATTGGGAACTGGGTGCTCCCGGAGTCACGGGAGCTTGCTCTTCGTTGGGGATGACCGGTTCGATCATCGGATCGACCGGTGTTTGGGCGTGGAGGATTCCCGCCATCAGCAGGGCTGCGGAGAAGTTGAAGAGATTCGCGGCTTTCATGATTCGTGTCGGTAGGGAAAAGGTTAGGGAGCGGAGTTACCCGCGTCGAGTTCGATGGGGGCATTCGTGCGGTTGGGAGTCATCCCAGGAACGGTAGTTGGTTGGCTGCCGGGAGTCAGACCTAGGGGCAGGCCGTTGAGTCTGCGGCTGGCCGTCTCGCCCGTATCCAGATTTCGGAAGGTGATCTGCTGAGAACTCACCTCCGTGATTTGCACCCGCAATTGCTTGCCTTGGTATTTAAGCGGAATCAGTTCTCCCTGTCTAAATGGACGGCTTCCGTATAAAAACATCTTTTCCCTCGGCATAACCGTCGTCACGGCGATCAGCGGCACGATCTGGCTGAACGGTGTGGCCTGTTTGGTTGCGACGGCACCATTGCCAAAGTTGGAAGGCTTGGTGAGTGGCACGACTTCCGGATTCTGAGTCAAGCCGAAGGGATCGCGCACCCGATTCTTCATGAGGAATTGCGATGAAATCGACTTCAAGTAGGACTCGATCTCCGCCGGACCAATCAGTCGCGAGGGCGTCGAGTCCAATTTACCCAAGTCCCCTAAAGCGGGCTTTACGCCGTTCTCGGACCCCGGACTCGGCTTCACCTGATGGGACGGTGCGGGATCGAAGTTCGACGCCGACTGCGCGAACGCAGGTGACGACAATACTACCCCGAGGTAAATGATGGCTAGTTTTCCCATGCGGTGTAGTTGACTTGGAAGTTGAGCAGCGAGGATTGGCTAGGATTTGGGAGGATATTTAGCTCTTGGAGCTGAAGCTGTGGCATCCGGGTTTCCAACTCGAGCAGGGCGAGCTGCATCGTGCGGAAGGTGCTGCGGAAGGAGATGCTCACCTGAGAGGAATTCTGCGCGGAAACACTGCCGAATCCCGCCTTGGCGACCGACGGATCGCCACCGGCAAAGATGATTTCTTTACTGGGAAGGTGTTCGGCGATCTCCTTTAGGTTCTTATTGACCAAGCTTTTCGTTTCGAGCCCAAGCTGGGCGTTCCAGCGAGCCATTTGTGGGCGATGGCTGTTCACTTGCCTCGACCTCACGCGCAGCGGCCACTCCCATTGAGGCGTTTTTGGCGTCTTTCTCCTTGGTATTAAAGGAATCCACGACCTGTGACTTGAGCACGGAGGACACACCCACCACCGCCGCGCTGACGAGGATGGGGAGGACAATCCCAAAGAGGATGATCGGTTGGCGATAAAGACTCATAAAATCAGAAAATTGAGAGCGGGAGGGAGTTAGGGAGCTTTGGCAACGTTGATCGCCATCGGGTCGGTCGCTTCGAAGCGCTGGGTGATGGTGATGTCAAAGGTATAGGGATAGCTACTTTCATCGGTCAGATCTGCCGAAGTGGGCGAGTCTGCTTTGACGGCTGCATTTTCCGGGGTGCGGATGTTAACCACTAAAT
>JANOXT010000344.1:0-9842 GCA_031418555.1 Lysobacterales bacterium
GGGATATCGAAGAAACCCTGGATCTGGTCGGCATGCAGATCCACCGTGAGCACGCCGTCGGCGCCGGCGGCGGTGAACATCTTCGCCGCGACCTTCGCTGTGATCGCGACCCGCGACGAGCGCGGGCGGCGGTCCTGACGGGCATAACCGAAGTACGGCACCACCGCGGTGACGCTGGCGGCCGACGCACGCTTCAACGCATCGATGATCACCAGCAGCTCCATCAGGTTTTCGCCGCTCGGCGCGCAGGTGGGCTGCACGACGAACACTTCCTGACGGCGGACGTTCTCTTCGATCTCGACCTGGGCTTCCCCGTCCGAAAACTTGGACACCAGTGCTTTGCCGGGACGGATCCCCAGCTCCTTGCACACGGCGTCGGCAAGCGGCCGATTCGCGTTGCCCGAGAAAATCAGTAGCTGGCGATCGTCCTGCATGATGACTCCGCTTCGCTCTGACCGTGGCGGGTGAGCGGAATCCCGCGGAGCGGAATCCCGTAAAAGATGGCAGGGGCGGAAGGATTCGAACCTACGAATGCCAGGATCAAAACCTGGTGCCTTAACCGCTTGGCGACGCCCCTTCGGTGAGATCTGACGGCCGCAGGACGTTTCCTTGGAAACCTCTCATGCCTTCCAGCCTCGACAACAGCTGCTCGCGCAGACTGTCTACTTCATTTCGAGCGCATCCAGCAGCGGCGATCGCTTGGCACCTGCAGCGATCCAGGCGGTGAAGCCTGAAGCCAGCGGGTTTGCCAGCACATCCAGCGCACCTTGGGCGGATTCGCGGTCTGCGAATTCGACGAAGCACACGCTGCCTGAGCCGGTCAAACGCGGTGTGCCGAAGCTGCGTAACGCCACGAATGCAGCCTCAACGGCGGGTTCGCGGCAACGCAGGACCGGCTCGAACGCGTTACCGAGCGCCTGCCCTTGCAGGAATGGGTCCGAAACGAAGTCGCGTATTGTCGCGGCTGGGGCATTTCGCGTCAATTCAGATGTCTGGAATAAATCGGCGGTGGCGGCATGAACGCCCGGCGAGACCAGCAGATACCAGGCCGGCGGCAGATCGATCGGGATTAGCCGTTCACCCAGCCCCTCGGCCCAGGCGTTCTGGCCGCGTACGAACACCGGCACGTCCGCACCCAGGCGCAGGCCAAGTGCTGCCAAGGCATGAATGCCGAGATCGCAGCCCCAGAGCCGGTCAAGGACCCGCAAAATGGTTGCCGCATCGCTGGATCCGCCGCCCATGCCAGCGCCGGAGGGAATCCTTTTTTCGATGGCAATGTCGGCACCTCGGAGGACATTTCCCGCTGATTGCAGCAGTTTTGCCGCACGCACCGTCAAGTCATCCAGCGCCGCGACGCCTGGCGCCGAATCGCCATGACGGACGATCCGGCCATCGTCGCGAAGACGGATCGATACCGTGTCGCCCCAATCCAGGATCCGGAAGACGGTTTGCAGGGCGTGGTAGCCATCGGCGCGACGGCCGACAATGCGCAAAAACAGATTCAGCTTGGCCGGCGCCGGCCAGACCGACCAGCCGGCGCCGGGGTCCATCGCGTTCATGGCGTGGCGAAGGTCCAGTCTTCGATCGCCAGACGTACCCGGGCATCGCCGGATTCGGCTTCGATCTTCGCCGGCAACTCCGGGGACCCGGCCGGGCCCGGCCGCCAAGCGGTGTAACGGACAGCCCAGCCTGCCTGACTGAAGCTTGCCGGCCGGCCTTGGGCGTCGTACACCGCCGCTTCAACCGGGTAGTCCGCTGCAGGCCCGCCACGCACCCAACTGCCGAGCTGCTGCAGGGGCACCTCCCAGCCGGTCGCCTCACGCAACAGATCTTCCGCAAACTCGCCGTCGCGCGGGCCGCCTTCCAGACCTTCGATCCGCGCGGCCTCGGAATGCAGATCGCCGATCAGCCGCCAACTCTGCCGCGTGACCGGGGCGCTGAGCGCGATCTCGTATCGCCGCAGATCGCGCTGCTGCCATTCGATCCGTCCGCTGCCGCCCTTGTCGCCCTTGCTGATCGCGGCCCGGCCGCTGAATGACCAGGCGTCGTACTGCGACCACCATTCGCCGCTTGCGCGCTGACGCTGGGCGATGACATCGGTCGATGCGGGCGGCGCAGCGGGCTTCGATGGCGCCATCGTCGCGCAGCCTGCAAGCGCCAGCAACACGGCCAAGCCGGAAGCGCACCGACGCACGCTCATGCGCCTGCCTTCTCCGGCATCGGCGGCAGCACCACGCCGGTCTTCTCGATCGCGCGCTTCAGCGACCGGTTGTCCGGCTCGATCCTGCGCGACTCCTCGAAATATTTGCGCGATTCGTCTTTCTGCCCGAGCACCCAGAGCACTTCGGCCAGATGCGCGGCGATCTCGGCATCTTTCTGTTTGGTGAACGCGCGGCGCAGTTCCGTCAGCGCTTCATCGTTGCGGCCAAGGCGATACAGCACCCATCCGTAGCTGTCGATGATGGCGGGGCTGTCGGGCTGCGCGGCGATCGCACGCGCAATCAGCTCCAGCGCTTCCTGATGGCGGTCGGTGCGGTCGGCCAAGGTGTAGCCAAGCGCGTTGAGCGCGTTGACGTCTTCGGCATCGGTGGCGAGGATCTTGCGAAAATCAGCCTCGGCGCGCGGGACGTCGTCGCGGCGCTCCCACATCAGCGCGCGGGCGTAGAGCACTTGTTTATCGTCGGGGAAGGCTGCCAGCACGCGAACATACGTATCGAGTTCGCCGGCAGGATTGTTGTCGTCCTTGCGCAGCTCGGCCTCCAGCAGATAGGCGTCGCGGCGGGTCTCGTCGTCAGCGTCTGCATCGGCCTGCAGTTCACGCAATCGCGCAAATGCTTCGTCGGTGCGCTTGAGCTTGTGCAGCACCGTGGCCCCGCGCAGCCGCGCCTGCCACCGCTGCGGGCCACCGGGCACGCCGGCATACCAGCCCAGGGCTTCGTCCTGGCGCTCGATGAATTCGGCGATCTGACCCAGCAACAGCCGGCGTCCGGGATCCGGCGCGGCGGAATCGCGCTTCAGCTCCTCGTAGACCCTGGTGACGCCGGCCTTGTCGTCGGCCTGCGCCAGATAGGCGGCGCGCAGAATATAGCTGCGGTCGCTCTGCGGGCCTCTGGACAGCACCGCGGCGGCCTGGGTGTTGTCACCCATTTCGCTGTATTCGTTGGCGATGGCGAAGCCCAGTTCCGGCATCAACAGCGAAGGCTCGGTCAGTCCACCCAGCACTTTGCGCGCTTCGTCGGTCTTGCCCGCTTCGCGCAACTGGCTGGCGTGCAGCAGCCCGACCGCGGGCTCGTCCGGAAATTTGGTCAGCACCTGGGCGACGATCTTCTCGGACAGATCGTTGCGCTGCAGCTGCTGGGAGAATTCTCCGAACGCCAGCCAGGCTTCCAGACGGCCCGGAATCGAATCGATCAATTGACCCAGCAGCCGGCCGGTCAGCTTGGGATCGCCGGAGCCGGCATCCAGCGCCATGAGCGCATAGCGCCAGCCGTCCTTGTCGTCAGCCTTGTCGCCGTCCATCCGCATCAACGCCTGCAGCTCGCGGCGGGCGGTGGACTCGTCTTTGCGGCGCAGCGCAAGCGTGGCCTCGGCACTGCGCATCGACGGCGAACGCCCGGCGCGGGCGCGCCAGAGCTTCATCGCCTCGGCGGCATTGGCATCGTTTTTGGCCAGCAGCGCGATTCGGGTGGCGCGTTCGGCCAGCACTGCATCGCCGTCTGCCGCCTTCGCGGCGTCCAGATACCAGCGTGCAGCCTCGTCCAGCTTCCCGGCCTGCAGCGCGTATTCGGCCGCCAGCGCCGATGGCAGCGGATCGGCAGCCGGCATGGCAACGGGTTTCCGAGCCATCAGCGCGCCTGGCGACAGCGCGAAAAACAGGCTGAGCAAGATCAGCGTCCGGCGAGTGAAGATCGGAGATGCGGGCATCGAGGTGATGGGCCGTAAACTATGGAGATTCGCAAGCTTACCTGAACCCTCTGAACCTACCTCCGCCGGCCACCTTTCCTGCACAACGCATGCCGCATTTCATCGCCATCGGGATCAACCACCAGACCGCGCCGGTATCGCTGCGCGAGCGTGTGGCGTTCTCCGAGGACGCACTCCCCGCGGCGCTGTCTGGCCTGAAAGCGCTGCCGGGCGTGGAGGAAGTTGCGCTGCTGTCGACGTGCAACCGCACCGAGATCTACGCACTGACCGGCGGCGATGGCGATGCCCTGGCCGAGTGGCTGGCTGCGCCGCAGGACGGCAGCCATTCGCCGCTGGCGCTGCACGATTACCTGTATCGACATCACGATGACCAGGCGGTGCGCCACCTGTTCCGGGTCGCCACCGGGCTGGACTCGCTGGTACTGGGCGAACCGCAGATTCTCGGCCAGGTCAAGCAGGCCTGGTCAGCCGCGCGCGGTGCCGGCACCTTGGGCAACCGCCTCGACCGCCTGTTCCAGCATGCCTTCGTCACCGCCAAGCGGGCCCGCACCGACACCCGCATCGGCGCCAATCCGGTCTCAGTGGCTTCCGCTGCGGTCCGCATGGCCGAAGAAGCCTTCGCCCGGCCGGCCGACTGCACCGTCCTGCTGATCGGCGCCGGCGAAACCATCGAGCTCACCGCACTGCATCTGGTGCAGGCCAAGGCCAAGCGCCTGCTGTTCGCGAATCGCACCCTCGCCCACGCCCAGGAACTCGCGACCCGCCACGGTGGCGTCGCACTGCCGCTGACCGAACTGGATAGACATCTGTCCGAAGCCGACATCGTATTTTCCGCGACAGCCAGCCGCGAACCCATTCTGCATCGCGAGACGGTCAAGGCTGCGCTGCGCAAACGCCGTCACCGGCCGATGCTGCTGCTCGACCTCGCGGTGCCGCGCGACATCGCGGCGGATGTGGCCGAACTCAGCGACGTGTTCCTGTACACCGTCGATGACCTCGAACGCGTCATCGAAGACAACCGCCGCGGGCGCCGCGAAGCCGCGGACGCCGCCGAAGCCATCGTCGAGATGCAGGTCTCGCGCTACGTCGAAACGCTGAGCGCCAGCGCCCATCACGGCTCGCTGAAACAGCTGCGCGCGCACGGTGAAACCGCGCGCGACGAATCGCTGGCCAAAGCCCATCAGCTGCTGGCCGCCGGCCATGATCCAGCGGACGTGCTGCAGCAGCTTGCGCATACGCTCACCAACCGCCTGCTGCACGCGCCCACCGCCGCGCTGCGCGAGGCCGCGCTCAACGGCGATGTTGAGATCGTGCGCGCCGCCGAACGGCTGTTCCCGCACCATGCACCCGCACACAGCCGCTTGTCCGATGCGGTCGACCGCCAGCTCCACCGCTCCGCCAACGATGGTTCCGATGACACCGACGCTGCGCCGTAAGCTCGAAGCGCTGGCCGAGCGCCGCGAAGAAATCGAACGCCTGCTCGCCGATCCGGCGACGGTGAACGACGCTGCGCGCTATCGCGGCCTGATGCGCGAATTCTCGCAGCTGGAACCGATCGCCGACGGCCTCGCTGCAGAGCGTCGCGCACGCGCGGAGCTGGCCGCTGCCGAAGCGATGCGCGACGATCCGGAGCTGTCCGAACTCGCCGAGGAAGATATCGACGCAGCCCATGCGCGACTGCTTGAACTCGACAGCACACTGATGGCGCACCTGGTGCCGAAAGATGCGCGCGACGACGGCGGCCTGTATCTGGAGGTACGCGCCGGCACCGGCGGCGACGAAGCCGCGATCTTCGCCGGCGATCTGTTCCGGATGTATGCGCGCTACGCGGAGCGCCAGAACTGGAAAGTGGAAGTGGAATCCGCGAGCCCCGGCGAACACGGCGGCTTCAAGGAAATCATCGCCCGCGTGGACGGCCGCGGCGCGTATTCCAAGCTGAAATTCGAATCGGGCACGCACCGCGTGCAACGCGTACCGCAGACCGAATCGCAGGGCCGCATCCACACCTCGGCGGCCACGGTCGCGATCATCGCCGAAGACGCCGGCGACATCGAGATCGAAATCAATCCGGTCGACCTGCGCGTCGACACCTTCCGTTCCAGCGGCGCCGGCGGCCAGCACGTCAACAAAACCGAATCCGCGATCCGCATCACCCACATGCCCAGCGGCGTTGTCGTGGAATCGCAGACTGAACGCAGCCAGCACGCCAACCGCGACAAGGCGATGAAGCGACTGAAGGCGATGCTGCTGGAAGCCGAAACCGCCAAGCGCGACGCCGCACAGGCGCAGGAGCGCAAGCTGCAGGTGGGCAGCGGCGATCGCAGCCAGCGTATCCGCACCTACAATTTTCCGCAGGGCCGCATCACCGACCACCGCGTCGAAGGCCTCACGCTCTACGATCTGCCCAACATCATCGAGGGCAGTATCGAGGCACTGATCGAACGCCTTTCAAGCGAACACCAGGCCGACGAACTGGCGCGGCTGACCCAGGGCGGTTGAGTCATCCCAAATAACGTATCGTACCGACATGCACGAGCAGCGTGCAGGAGCGACATGTAGGAGCGACTTCAGTCGCGAAACCCCCACCCCCTCAGTCGTCACACAATCAACCACCCCAAGCCATCATCAAGCCTGTTTTCTTTTTGCCCACACAGAACCAACAAACGGATAATCCGCGATCTCACGAACCAATCCTGCGCGCACCGGGTTGGCCTCGATGTAATCCGCAGCTGCGGCCATTCCTTCCTCTGTGCGCAATGCCCGATCATGGAATCCAGAGGCCCATACGGCTTCGATGTCCGAATACAGAAGCCGTAATCCGCGCGCGCTTCCTCCTTTCAAACGCGCAACGCAAGGCGACAGTGGAATATGCTCGCCAAGTGCGATCAGGCCATGCCAGTGGTCCGGCATCAGCACCCAATGCAGCAATGTCGACGACTCCCATGCGGACGATTCGAGCATGCATTCCACAGCATCGCCGGCCACCGCGGGATCGATAAACAAAGGATTTCGGCCTTTCGTGGCAAATGTCACCAGATACGTCTGCCCCGGGCAGGAGTACCTGCCGATGCGCAGCGCCTTGTGCCCCGGCTTTTTCATTCCGACAGCATCCAGCGTACGCTTTCATGCCGCTATCGGGATTAGGGACAGAAGGTCGTCGGGAATGTCTGATTCGCTGCCTGCGAAGGTTCGGAGTTCGGGATGACCTGCATTTTCTCGGCTGAGGGCTCGCCGGTTTCGCGACTGAAGTCGCTCCTACACCTCGCTCCTACACGGATCGCTGCCACGCGATTGGCATCGCGGCATCGTGATGCAAAAAACGTCTTGTTAACGCTAGGATGACGATCACCCTCTCCGTGCACAAGCAGAGACCATGCCCGTCACCACCCGCCGTGCCACGCTCGACGATCTCGGCGACCTCGTGCCGCTGTTCTCCGACTACCGCAGCTTCTATGCACAGCGGCAGGACCCGGACACCGCACGCCGGTTTCTTTACGAACGCCTCAGCCGCAACGAGTCCACGATTCTGCTGGCGCACCTCGACGGCCTGCGCGACGGCGCACCGGTCGGATTCACCCAGCTGTATCCGATGTTCTCCTCGGTGCGCGCGGCGCGGGTGTTCGTGTTGAACGACCTCTTCGTGGCCGAACACGCGCGCCGCAAAGGCGTCGCGCTCGCGCTGCTGTCGGCGGCAGCGGAATACGGCCAGGCTGAAGGTGCGATCCGGCTCGATCTGGAAACCATGCCCGACAACCATGGCGCGCAAGCGCTGTACCGCGCCAACGGCTGGCGTCAGCACGACGAGAGTCTGCGCTTCCAGCTGCCGCTGGCGCCGGTGTGGTCGGACGAATGAGCGCAATCACGCATCGCGGCAGCTGCCTGTGCGGTGCAGCCGCCTACGTCGTCGATGGCGCATTCGAGCGCGTCACCCATTGCCACTGCTCGATGTGCCGCAAAGCGCACGGCGCTGCGTTCGCCACCTACGCCACCGTGCGCACCGAACAGCTGCGGTTCGAGCGTGGCGAAGACGCCTTGGGTCACTACGCCTCCTCACCGACCGTCGTGCGCAGCTTCTGCACGCGCTGCGGTTCGCCGATGCTGTGGCGCGACGACACCCAAGAACCCGGCCGGATTGCATTCGCGCTCGGCGGACTGGATACGCCTTATATGGAACAGCACATCGGCCACATCGAGGTGGCGTCGAAGGCGCCGTGGCACAAGATCCTGGACGACGCGCCGCAGAGGCTCTGACAGGCGCTGCTGACCCGCTCGCCGACCGCAGGCGAAAGCGTTACCCTGCCGGCCATGACCGCAGCTCACGACTTCACTCCCCTCGCGCTGTGCGTGCTGACCGTATCCGATACGCGCAGTCTTGCCGACGACAGCTCGGGCGACTATCTCGCCGCCGCCCTCACCGAAGCCGGCCACCGCCTCCACGACCGCGCCCTGCTGCCTGACGACAAATACCGCCTTCGCGCGCAGGTTTCGCAGTGGATCGCCGACCCCGCCGCCGACGGGATCCTGGTCACCGGCGGCACCGGTTTCACCGGCCGCGATTCCACGCCCGAGGCGCTGCTGCCGCTGCTGGACAAACAGATGTCCGGCTTCGGCGAACTGTTCCGCGCGCTGAGCTACGAGGAGATCGGCACCTCCACGCTGCAGTCGCGGGCATTCGCGGGCTTGGCCAACGGCACGTTCCTGTTCGCCCTCCCCGGCTCCAATTCCGCATGCCGCACCGCCTGGGACAAGATCATCCGCGCCCAGTTGGATGCGCGCACCACACCCTGCAACCTCGCCACGCTGCGCCCGCGGCTCAAGGAGTGATCAACATGTCCATCGGCACCACGTTGCGATTGCTCACCAAGGCCACCGGCCTGAGCGTCACCGACCTTGCCACCGCCATTCCGCGCGCCGGCGTCAGCACCGTCAGCGCCTGGCTGAAGGACGAGAAGATGCCCGGCCGCGATCAGGTCGACGCACTCGCCCGCACATTCGGCGTGCCTGCAGGCGCGCTGCTGTCGGAGCTGGCCAGCACGCTGGATCCTGCGCGCACCAAGGGTGAGCACGCGCTGCTGGCGTCCTACCGTGCGCTCAGCAGCAAACAGCAGGGCGCGCTGCTGGAAGTCGCAGGCAGCATGGCCGCCGGCGTGCGCGATGCAGCAGAAGCCCCACCACGCCCCGCGCGCAAACGCGCAGCCCCAAAACGCAGCCGCAAGGTGACCGCATGAGCAAGCTCAAACGCAAGGAATACGAGGAACTGCTGGAACCGATGCAGAGCGAACTGGCGCAGATGGCGAACTGGGCGTCTCAAAGCGGCCAACGCATTCTGGTCATCATCGAAGGCCGCGACACCGCCGGCAAAGGTGGGGTCATCGACGCGATCAGCGCGCATATCAACCCGCGTCAATGCCGCGTCGTGGCATTGCCCAAGCCGAGCGACCGCGAGCGCACCCAGTGGTATTTCCAGCGCTATGTCCCGCACCTGCCCGCCGCCGGCGAACTCGTGCTGTTCGACCGCAGCTGGTACAACCGCGCCGGCGTCGAAAAAGTCATGGGCTACGCCGATGACACACAGATCAAAGCTTTTCTGAAACAGGCGCCTGTGTTCGAGCAGATGTTGATCGACGACGGTATTCTGCTGTTAAAATACTGGCTGTGCTGCGATCAGGAAGAACAGGAAAAACGCTTCGCCGAACGCCGCGAAGACCCGCTGAAAGGCTGGAAACTGTCGCCTATCGATCTCGAAGCACGTACCAAGTACGGCGACTACACCAAAGCCCGCGAGGCGATGCTCAAAGCGACCCACACCAAACACGCGCCGTGGACACTGGTGGATTTCAACGACCAGAAGCGTGGGCGGCTGACCTTGATCCGCGATCTGCTGGATCGTTTGCCCGATACCGAAATCAAACCCGAAC
>JANOXT010000345.1:0-2411 GCA_031418555.1 Lysobacterales bacterium
ATCGAGGGCTATATCGCTTCTTACAACGAAAACCCCAAGCCCTTTGTTTGGACTGCGAAGGCCAATGACATTCTGCAGAAAGTCATGCGCGGACGTGCTGCGTTGAAAATGGTTCAAACAGGGTGAAGCACTACACTAGCAAGATCACAATCTGGCGCAAATATTTCAACGCATCTTCTTTCTGCTCGGAGAGTGTTTCGTACACGCTTCCGATGATTTCCTGACACTGGTTGAACATCAATGCAGCGATCGCCGCGTGCGTTTTGCGCCGCGCACGCGATGTATCGGCGACTGCAAACAGCTGGCTCTCGACAACGCCGTTCTGTGCAGCAAGCAGTCGCGCTTTGAGTGCGCTGACAGCGGCCACGCGCGGCATCGAGTATTTCTTCAGGGTCGCTTCTGCGTGGGTCAACCATGCCATGACCGCATCGATGAATTCAGGGTCGCCAGTTTGATAGCGTGCGACAAGCGCGGGCGCTTGCAACAGCAGCGCGTGCCGTTCAAAGCATTCAACGCTGTCTGACGACTGAGCCATGCGGCGCGGTCGAGTGCGCAGAACAGAGGATAAGCATGAGAGTGTTGACTGCATGTCCAGCACATAGCCGCGCTGCATCGTAAAATCCGCAAATGCAGATCGGCCCGTACGCCATCCAACCCCGCGCGATCCTGGCCCCGATGGCCGGGGTCACCGACAAACCGTTCCGGCAGCTGTGCAAACGGCTCGGCGCGGGGCTGGCGGTGTCGGAAATGACGATCTCCGACCCGCGGCTGTGGCACACCCGCAAATCGCAGCACCGCATGGATCACGAAGGCGAGCCCGCGCCGGTCAGCGTGCAGATCGCCGGCACCGATCCGCAGATCCTGGCCGATGCCGCGCGTTACAACGTCGACCATGGCGCGCAGATCATCGATATCAACATGGGCTGCCCTGCGAAGAAAGTCTGCAACGCCTGGGCCGGATCGG
Organism: Lysobacterales bacterium; assembly: GCA_031418555.1. Taxonomy (GTDB): domain Bacteria; phylum Pseudomonadota; class Gammaproteobacteria; order Xanthomonadales; family Xanthomonadaceae; genus Lysobacter_I. Next base: position 965 of record JANOXT010000345.1, read on the forward strand.
CGCTGATGCGCGATGAGGCGCTGGTCGCGCGCATCCTGGAAGCGGTCGTCAGCGCCGTAGACGTGCCGGTGACGCTGAAGATCCGCACCGGCTGGGCGGCGGGCCAGCGCAACGCGCCGACGATCGCCCGCATCGCGGAAGCCAGCGGCATCGCGGCACTTGCCGTGCACGGCCGGACCCGCGATCAGCAGTACACCGGCGTGGCCGAGTACGACACCGTCGCCCAGATCAAATCGCTGCTGAGGATTCCGGTGATCGCCAACGGCGATATCGATTCGCCCGGGAAAGCGCGCGCGGTGCTCGATACCACCGGCTGCGATGCGGTGATGATCGGCCGCGCCGCACAGGGCCGGCCGTGGATCTTTCGCGAAGTCGAATATTTCCTGGCCACCGGCGAGACGCTCCCCTCGCCGCCATTGACCGAGGTCCGCGACATCCTGCTGGGCCATCTCGATCATCTGCATGCGTTCTATGGCGAACTGCAGGGCGTACGCATCGCGCGCAAGCATCTGGGCTGGTATGCGAAGGACCGCCCCGAGAATTCCGCGTTCCGCGCTGTCGTCAATCGCGCCGAAACCGCCGCCGCGCAGTCGCGTTTGACGCGGGATTACTTCGATGCGTTGATCGCAGGGGTTGTGCCGGAACTGCCGGCGGCGGCATGACCATGCCGATGCATCCACGGAGATCCAGATGAACCACAACGAACAACACGGCTATGTGCACGGTTTCTCCAGCACCGAGCAGGCGCGACTGGTGAAACAGGCGCGTGTCGGCGAATCGACGATCTTCCGCGATATCGATTACACCGGCGCACGGCGGTTGTTGGAAGTGGGCAGCGGCGTCGGTGCGCAGACCGAAATCCTGCTGCGCAGGTTCCCCGATCTTCACGTCACCTGCGTGGACCTCAACGGTGCCCAGATTGCCGCCGCGCGCAGCAATCTGGGCGGCATGCCGTGGCTCGACGGCCGTTACGCGCTGCAGCAGGCCGACGCCACCGATCTGCCGTTCGAGGCGCGCAGTTTCGACGCGGCGTTTCTGTGCTGGGTGCTGGAACACGTACCGTCGCCGGCGCGGGTGCTTGCCGAAGTGCGCCGCGCGCTGTCGCCCGGTGCGCCGGTGTACATCACCGAAGTGATGAACGCGTCGTTCCTGCTCGACCCGTATTCGCCCAATGTGTGGAAATACTGGATGGCCTTCAACGACTTTCAGCACGCAAGCGGCGGCGACCCGTTCATCGGCGCCAAACTCGGCAACCTGCTGCTGGCCGGCGGGTACCGGAACGTCACCACCGACATCAAGACGTTCCACTTCGACAACCGCGAACCGGCGCGGCGCAAGACCATGATCGCGTTCTGGGAAGAACTGCTGCTGTCGGCGGCGGATCAGTTGATCGCAGCCGGCTATGTGACCGCCGACGTGGTCGACAACATGGGTAAGGAGATGCATC
>JANOXT010000346.1:0-2100 GCA_031418555.1 Lysobacterales bacterium
CGGGCTCCGGCGCCCTGGGCATCGTCTAATTCGGCAACGTATGGTTCGCCGAGAACCGCACCTGCAGCCACCACATGGCGCGCCGCCTGGCCGGGGGGGCGCCGCTGCTGTACGTCGACTCGCCCGGCATGCGCGCGCCCAATACCTCCGGTCGCGACCTGAAGCGCGCAGTGCGCAAGGTGCTGGCCGCATTCAAGCGCCCGACCCAAGTGGCAGACGGCCTGTGGCACTGCACCGTCCCGCAGCTGCCGTTCCGGCGTCTGCCGGGCGTGGATGCGTTCAACCGTCTGTTCGGCCGCTGGGCAGTGCGCCGCGCGCTGCGTTTTGCGGGTATCCACAAACGCATCTCGTGGTTCGTGGTGCCGCATCCCGGCGTGCACGCAGGCAAGCTCGGCGAAGACCTGTGCGTGTACTACTGCATCGACGACTACGCCGCGCATCCCGGTGTGGACGCCGATCTGATCGCACAGCGCGATCTGGAGCTGAGCCGCCGCGCCGATCTGCTGTTCGTCGCGCCGCCGGCGCTGGTCGAAGGCAAGCGCGCGCTCAATCCCAATACGGTGTTTTCACCGCACGGCGTCGATGTCGATCTGTTCGCCAAGGCGCAGGATCCGGCGACCGAACTGCCCACCCTCGCCCGCGATCTGCCGCATCCGGTGATCGGCTATATCGGTTCCATCCATACCTGGATCGATGTGCCGCTGATCGAATGGCTGGCGCAGCAGCGTCCGCAGTGGAGTTTTCTGCTGGTCGGTCATGCGCACGTCGCGGTGGACGGCCTGCGCGCGCTGCCGAACGTGCATCTGGCCGGTTCGCAGCCGTATGCGACGCTGCCGGCGTGGTCGAAAGCGTTCGATGCCGCGATTATTCCCTACCGCATGAACCGCCAGGTCGCGAACGCCAATCCGCTGAAACTGCGCGAATATCTGGCCGCAGGCAAAGCGGTGGTCAGCGTACGCAATCCGGAGATCGAAACATTCTCGCAGTGGGTGCGACTGGTGGACGATCGCGACGGCTTTCTGGCCGCGCTCGATCTCGCCGTACACGACAACGCGCCCGGCGCAGTCGAAGCGCGGATCGCATCCGTCGCCGATCAGACCTGGGACGCGCGCGTCGCATCGGTGCTTGCCGATGTCGCCGCCCATCTCGCCAAACATTCCTCTTCAGCAGTGCATCCATGACCGTATCCGCTCCCCGCACCCTCCGCGTCGCCGTCGTCGGCGCCGGCTATGTCGCTACCCACCACCTTGCCGCACTGTCGCGGCTGGATTTCGTCGAGATCGTCGGCCTGTGCGACAGCCATCTGTCCGCCGCCGAAGCGCTGGCAAAGCGCTTCAGGATCGGCAGAGTCGCCGCGACCCTGGCCGATCTGGCCGACGCCAAACCCAATGTGGTGTACGTGCTGACGCCGCCGGCTTCGCACGCCTCGCTGGCGATCGCAGCGATGGACATGGGCTGCCACGTATTGGTGGAAAAGCCGATGGCCGACACCACCGCCGACTGCGAGCGGATGCTGGCGAAATCGCGCGAAACAGGGCTGAAACTCGGGGTCAACCACTCCGACCTGTTCGACCCGGCGCTGATGCGCGCGCTGGACGCGGCGAAGAACGGCGACATCGGCGAAGTGGTATCGGTGGATATCGTCCGCAACTCCGAATATCCGCCGTATGCCGGCGGCCCGCTCCCGGGCATGGTCACGCAGGGCTCTTATCCGTTCCGCGATCTGGGCGTGCACGGGCTGTACACCCTCGAAGCATTGCTTGGCGAGCTCTCGCAGGTCGATGTGCGCTATCAGTCGCGCGGCGCCGACCCCAATCTCGGCTTCGACGAATGGCAGGCGCAGGCGCTGGGCGCGAGCGGTGTCGGCCGGCTGCTGCTGTCGTGGAACGCACGGCCGATGGAAAACAGACTCGTTGTGCGCGGCACCCGCGGCATCATCGAAGTCGATCGCTTCACCCAGGTCTGCCGCATCCATCGCGTGCTGCCGGGCCCGAAATTCATCGGCATCATTCTCAATGCGTTCTTCGGCGCCGCAAAAGATGTGTTCCGCATTCCGATCAACGTGCTGCGTTTCGCCACTGGCCGCTTGAAACCGTCGCC
>JANOXT010000347.1:0-18107 GCA_031418555.1 Lysobacterales bacterium
CCGGAATACGTGCGCGCCACCATGCCGGTCGACATCCGCACCCGCCAGCCCTACGGCCGGCTGCACGGTGGGGCTTCGGTGCTGCTGGCGGAAACCCTCGGCAGCACTGCCGGCAATCTGTGCGTGCAGCCTGGCGAAATCTGCGTTGGTATCGAAATCAATGCCAACCATCTGGCCGCTGTACGCGAGGGCCAAGTGACGGGCACCGCACGGCCGCTGCACGTCGGTCGCAGCACCCAGGTGTGGGAGATCCGGATCGAGGACGGCTTCGGCCGTCTGGTCTGCATTTCGCGGCTGACGCTTGCTGTCGTCGCCCGCCGCGGCTGACCGCCCCGTATGCAAAGCTCTAATCCGCTTCGGCATGATGGCCCGATGATCGAAGCTCCCGCCATCGCCCGCGTCGTCCGGCTGCTGCGCTACTGCGTGCGCACGCCGGTGTTGCTGTGGCATGTGCTGGTGCATCTGCCGATCACGCTGATCCTGATGTCGCCGCCGTTCGGTGGGATGCTGATCGACGGCGATCGCCTCGGCCACCGCATGGTGCGCTGGTGGCAGGGCGGGTTGATGCGGGTATTCGGTTTCCGCATGCGTCGTATCGGTACGCCGCTGCCGGGCGCGGTGATGTTCGTCGCCAACCACGTCAGCTGGATCGATATCTCAGCGCTGCACAGTTACCGGATGATGGGCTTCGTCGCCAAGCGCGAGATCGCCGGTTGGCCGGTGGTCGGTTGGTTGGCGACGATGGGCGAAACCATCTACCACCAGCGCGGCAGCCAGGAATCCCTCGGCGGCGTGCTGGACGAAATGCTGGTCCGGCTGAGCGAAGGCCGCGCGGTCGGCGTGTTTCCCGAAGGCCGCACCCGCGGCGGCGACGCCATCGGCCCGTTTCACGCGCGCATTTTTCTGGCCGCGGTGGAAGCCGAAGTGCCGGTGCAGCCGGTCGCGCTGCGCTACGGCGACGGCGCCTCGCGGCAGACCGTGGTTGCGTTCGGGCCGACCGAGAATTTCGCGGCCAATCTGCTGCGCCTGCTGGGCGAGCCCGGCTGCAATGCCGAAGTGGTGTTTCTGGAACCGATTCTCCCCGGCGACGCCGAAGGCCGACGCCGTCTCGCCGATACCGCCAGAACGCGGATCGTTGAGGCGATGGGGGCGGGATGAGTGTTCATACTTATTGGAATGACAGCTTCGATCGGTTGCCCATGACGATCTCCCACTCCGCCTATCAGCCGCCGCTGTGGCTGCGCAGCGCGCATCTGCAGTCGCTGGTATCCACCAGCCCGATGCGGCGCGCGCGCGGCGCATGGCTGCTGCGGCGCAGCGGTGCGGTCAGCAAACCGTACATCGTCGACGGCGGCGACGGTGTGCGTCTGGAAGGCGTGCACAGTCGCATGCCCGGCGCCGCACCGCGCGGCCTCGCGCTGCTGCTGCACGGCTGGGAAGGCAGCGCCGAGTCCAGCTACATGCGCCTGACCGCGGCGCATCTGCTGGGTGCGGGCTTCGAAGTGTTCCGGCTGAATTTCCGCGATCATGGCGACACCCACCATCTCAATCAGGCGCTGTTCCATTCCAACCGCATCGGCGAAGTGGTGAACGCGGCGAACGATATCGCCAACCGGTTTCTCAGCGGTTCTTCGCGGCCGATGGTGGTGGCGGGGTATTCGCTTGGCGGCAACTTCGCGCTGCGTGTCGCGCTGCGCGCGCGCGCGGCCGGGCTGCCGCTGGCGCGCGTAGCCGCGGTGTGTCCGCTGTTGGATCCGGGCGTGACCATGACCCGGATCGAGCAGGGCCTGCCGGTGTACACCCGCTATTTCGAACAGAGCTGGCGTGCATCGCTGCGCCGCAAGCGCGACCGCTTTCCGCAGTATTACGATTTCGACGACCGCATCCTGAAGCTGGAGCTGCGCGAGCTGACCCGCTGGATGGTGGAGCGCCACACCGATTTCGACACGCTGGACGATTACTTCAACGGCTATGCCATCGCTGGCGACCGTCTCGCCGCACTGGATGTGCCGGCCGATCTGCTGACTGCCGAGGACGATCCGGTGATTCCGGTCGAAGAGTTCCACGCGCTGCAGCTGCCGGACACGGCCCGGATCGAGATTGCCCGCTGGGGTGGTCACTGCGGCTTTCTGGAAACCGCGCGCCTCGACGGCTATGCCGAGCGCTGGGTCGCGCAGAAGCTGTCGGCGGCGCTGGACGTCTGATCGCGGCCGGGCTTGCCGGGCCTGTTGGCCTGCCTGATCTGCCCGATCAGGCCCAGCGGTACACTTGGCGGCTCCGGGCCAAGCGCCGCAGTCACAGAACACCCCATGCAAGAACGAATTTTTGCCGCCCTGCAGCGGGGCGCCAACGCCGAAGCCCTCTCGATGGCCCGCGTGGCCGTCGCCGAAGCCCCGCACGACGCCCATGCTTTCGCCCTGCTGGCCCATGCCGAACGCGCCAACGGCGACCCGGTCGCCGCGCAGCACACGATCGCCCGCGCGGTACTGCTGGCCCCGGAAAATGCCGATCTGCACTTCCAGCGCGCCGGATTTCTGCTGGCCGAACACAAGCTTGATGAGGCGCAGGCCGCGCTGGCCCGCACCATCCATCTCGATCCAAACCAGTTCCCGGCTTATATCCTGCAGGGGCAGATGGCGATCGGCCGCGGCGATATCGACGAAGCCGAGCGCCTGCAGCGCTCCGCCGCCCGGCTGTCGCCCGATCACGCGTGGGTGAAAACCCTCGAAGGCATGATCGCGCTGCGTCGCGGCGACGGCGCGCGCGCGCAGTCGCTGCTCACCCGCGCCGCCGAGCAGATGCCCGACGACCTGCAGGTGCTGTACGCGCTGGGCTTCGCGCATCTCAACCAGCAGCAGTTCGCGTTCGCCGAGCAGGCGTTCCGCAAGATCATCGATGCGTCGCCTGCCATGCACGGCCTGCGCGGGCTGCTTGCCGATGTCCTGCTGCAGCAGCAGCGCCCTGACGAAGCGCTGGACGTCCTGCAGCCGCTGCTGGCCGACCCCGCGACCGCCACGCCGGCGCTCAAGCGGATGACCGCCGAGCTTGAGCTGATCATGGGCCGACACGAATTGGCTATGCAGCGTCTGCGCGAAGCCCTGAGCGAGGATCCGCGCGATGCGCGTGCATGGTCGGTGGCGGCTGAGATCTGGCGCCGCACCGGCGAGGTTGCCGATGCGCAGGCCACCCTCGACGCCGCGCTGGAAAAATATCCGCAAACCGCGCGGCTGTGGCAGCTGCGGCTGGCGTTTGAACCTGAAGCCGGAGACGACGGCGCGAAGGCAGTGGTCGACCGCTGGCTTGCGGCGATGCCCGACCACGTGCTGGCGCTGGAAGCGGCGATGCATCTGCACGAAGCGCGCGGCGACACCGAGGCGGTGGATGCGCTGGCGCAGCGCATCATCGAACTGGAGCCCGGCCGCACCAGCGCCGAGATGCGCGTGCTCGACCGCAAGATCCGCGATCAGCCGGAAGCCGCCATCGCCCACGTCCAGGGACTGCTTGCCCAAGCGCGCGACGACGTGGCCCGCCGCGGTCTGATGCCCTGGCTGGGCTATGCCCAGGACCGGGCCGGGCAGTACGGCGAAGCGGCATCGACCTGGGCCGTGTTGAATGCCGAACAAGCGGCCTCGCGCTGGCCGCTGACCGTACCTGGCCCAGCCCGCGGCGATTGGCCGGACGCGGCGACGGCCGTGCCCGGTACGCCACCGGTGGCGTATCTGTGGGGCCTGCCGGGCTCGGGCGTGGAGAAAGTCGCCGCGGTGATCGGCTATGCCGGCTACCCGCTGTGCGCCGACCGCTTCGCGCCGAACCCGCCGCAGGATCCGCTGCAGGATCCCGACACCGTCGCCGCCCTCAACGACGGCACGCTGCCGCCGGAGCGCCTGCTGGCGCAATGGCAGGCCGCGCTGCCCGCGCGCGGGATCCGCGACGGCATCGTCATCGACTGGCTGCCGTTCTGGGACAACGCACTGCTGAAAATGCTGCGCCCGCTGCAGCCCGGCGCGATCGTGATGATCGCGCTCCGCGACCCGCGCGACATGCTGCTGGAATGGCTGGCGTTCGGCAGCAGCATGCCGTACGGCATCGCCTCGCCGACCGACGCCGCGCGGTGGATGGCGCTTCAGCTGCAGCACGTGGTGGTGCTGCGCGATGGCACGCTTCAAAATGACACCCTGCAGCCGCACAAGATCGTGATGACCGATCACGCGATGACCCACGTCGAAGCCTTCGCTGCCGAAGTGGGTGGCGGCCTGGGCCTCGACGAAATCCAGGTGCCGCCGGCCGCCGCGCTCGGTCCGCAGCGCTTCGAATTCGGCCATTGGCGCCAGTACGCCAAGCCGCTGGCCGAGCCCTTCGCGGTGCTGTCGGAGGTCGCGCAGGCGCTGGGCTATCCGGAGCGCTGACGTGCCGGCGCGACCGTCGCGCAATGCCGACTTCGCCAATGCCGATGTCGCAGCAACGTTCGCGCGCTACCCGCCCGCAGTGCGCGCGAAGTTGTTGGCGCTGCGCCGCATGATTCTGGTCACCGCCGAACGCATCGATGGCGTCGGCGCAGTGGTGGAAACCCTGAAGTGGGGCGAGCCGGCCTACCGTGCCAGCAGCACCCGCATGGGCAGCACCGTGCGGATCGGCTGGAAACCGGCCAAACCCGCGCAATACGCGATGTACTTCCACTGCAAGACCACGCTGGTCGAAACCTTCCGGACGCTGTTTCCCGATGCATTCCACTTCCAAGGCAATCGCGCCATCGTCTTCGATATCGACGCCGATCTTCCCGGGGACGCCGTGCGCGTCTGCATCGAAGCGGCGCTGACCTACCGCGCAAACAGCAAGCAGCACTGACTCCGGACAGGCGCAGCCACAGGATGACGGCTGCGGCCAACCCACGGGTGGCGACCCGGCCTGCGCGAGAGAAGACCTTGACGATGGCACCGGCTCGTTCGGTGGCGATGACGTTGCCGATGACGTCCCACATCCGCTGGACAAGGATCTGGAATACATCGATGTCGCAAAGGTCTTCGGTGTATCGAAAATCTCATCCAGATGCGGGAAATGTCTCAAGATGCTCTCTGGGCAAAAAAGTGTGATCAATTTCACAAATTGAGACTATTGCTTCGCCCAGAGTGCGCGCCGAAGCGAGCGTGTGGGCGCATGTCATCTGCCTGTTGGCGTCTGACGGAAGCCTTTACGTGACTGCCCGATCAACACGTTTTCGTCACCCGCCAGACAGGATGCAAGCATGTCCCAGCGCGCCAGTTGGATCGCCGATGAATACGGCGGCTCCTACCTCAACAATCCCGAGCAGCAGAATCGCGATCTTGCCGCGGCAAGAGATATGGCGACGCTGATCAAACAGACGGTGCAGGCCAAAGGCGGCGATGCTCAGCGCACTGGCCAGCTGATCGACGAAACGCTGGACGAACTGCGTGGCCGCGCGCCGTTCGGCTTCGTCACGCCTGCGTTCGCGCTGGGTACCACCCAAGTGCTGCTGGACCGCGCCAACCAGATGTCCGGCCCGAATTTCGTGAAATATCTGGAAGGCATCAAGGATCGCGACAATCCGCTGTTCTTCTGGCAGCAGAGCACGCTCGACCCGCTGATGGAGGAGGTCAAGGACCGCACCCGCGCGCACGTCGAGAAGATCTACGGCAAAAGCAGCTTCGCCGTGTTTGAAGGAATGAAAGGCCAGCACGGCGCTCTGGCCTATGGTGCCGGCGCTGCGGATGCGGTGCTGGAGGAAGTGGGCAGCGGCGCGCGCGGCATGGTGCTGGCGGCTTCCAACCCCGTGGAAGCCGGCCGGCAGGTCATCGAAATGGGCCGTCACCTTGACCGCGTGCCGCAGGCGCTGAAGCAACAGTTCGCCGAAGCGGAGAAGCTGGTCGAAGCCACCCAGCTGGACGATTATCACAAGGGGTATCTCCACGCACGGCTGGTGCTGATCGTGCTTGATGCCAAGGATGTGGTGGACGTGGGCATGTCGCTGACCAATCTGTCGCGGCAGATCGGCAAGGGCAACGTCCACAACATCGGCGATGCGATCCGGGCGCTGGACGAAGGCCCGCATGCCCTGCGCCGCGACGGCAATACGCCGAACGGCAGCCCAGGCACGCCCGGTGCCGGCACGCCGCACTATCGCGAGCTCAACCTGCGCGACGTCGGCGATGCCGCGGTCGCCAGCCTGCCGCCAGAACGCCAGCCCGCTTATCGGCAGGCGCTGGACGAAGCGCTGCGGACGCGTGGCATCAACGACCCCGAGGGCGCGCGAAAATTCGTCGCCGACCTCAACGGCGCGCCGGATGGGCCGACGATGCAGGGCATCCATCGCCGTGCGGGCGAACTGATGTACGGCCGTCCACCGCAGACCGTGTCCGACATCGTCAACACCGCGGCGAAGAGCGCACCGGATAACGTCGAATGGGCCTATCAGCGCGCGATGCAGCGCACCCTGCGCGAACAGGGGATCGATACGCCGCAAGGTGCGCAACGTTATATGGAGTCGCTCCGCGACGCCAATGGTCCCGCAATGAAAACGTTGCATCAGCGTGCCTACGGAGAAGTCATCGATAAAGCGGTCGGGCAATTGCCGATGAATACGCAGGACTACTACCGGCGGGCAGTCGGCGGCCTTGCCCAAGAGAAAGGCCATCGAACCATCTCCGAGGTGCAGACCTACATCGGCAATCTGGTCAGTGCGCCCGATGGCCAAAGCATGAAAGCGGTACACAACCGCGCCCGCGACTTGCTGATGGGCGATGCTGTGCAGGGGCTTCCGGACAATGTCAAATCGACTTATCGCGAAGCGCTCGGTGACATTCTCAAAGAGCGCGGCATTGGCGGTCTTTCAGGCGCCAGAACCTATATCGATCGCCTCGCTGGAGCGCCTGACGGCCAGAGCATGCGCGCTGTCCATAACCGCGCCTACGATGTGATGCTCGACAACACGCTGACCCAGCTTCCGCAGAACGCACGGCCGGCGTACAAGCAGGCGCTTGGCGATATGTTTCAGGAAAAAGGCCTGAATACGCTGTCGGCGCAGCAGACCCATATCGGCAATCTGGTCGCCGCACCGAATGGCCCAAGCATGCAGGCGCTGCACAACCGCGCCTTCAATAACGTCGTCGACAATGCCGTCAATGGATTGCCGCAGACGCAGCGTCCGGCGTACCGCCAAGCCTTGCGCGAACAGTTTGCCGCGGGCGGCGTCGATACGGTTGCCGAGGCGCAGCGGTATGTCATCGATCTGGCCAGTTCGCCGGCCACGCTGAGCAAGATTCGCGATCGCGCCGATGCGATTCTCCACCCATCCAATACGCCCGGAACCGATGTTCCAAATGCTGGAACTCCGGGTAATGCGCCCAGAGTGCCGTCTCCCGATGCGCAGCCGCCTAATAAAACGGGAACACCGCCGAGTAATGCAGGAGGCACCTCCGCAATGCCGCCGGACGGCCCACCACCGCGGACGCCCCGATCTGATGCCTCGCCGCCCGCAGCTGAAACACCGCCGCGTGACAGACCGCCATCAGCCGATAATCCACCCAGCAATCCCTCTGGCGGCATGGGGGGCGGGAAAACGCCTGGCGACCGCCCCGTTGCGGGGGGCAATCCTGATGACCCTCAGAATCGTCCGGGCGACGGTACACCCACTCCACGCCAGCAGGATTTCGATCTCACGCGGCCGCGTACGTTTTCGCATGGCGGCAAACAATGGGACATCATCGGCGTCAATGACGGCAATCCACCGAGTCTCGAATTGGTGTCGCAGAACGCTGTCCCACGTTTCGTGCCGGCGGATGCGCTGCTGCCACGTGCACTTGATGGCCAGTTACGGCCGCGAGAAGTGTCTTTGGTACAGACCAATGGCAGAGGTGAGGTAATCTCGCGTGAGGCTTACACCGTCGTTGGCGTTGAAGATAAAGGATTAAGAATCAGCCGCAACGATGAGAACGGTGCAAAGGTTGAGCGTGTCGTTCCCTATAACGCGCCGAATACTGAAGTACGATTCGATTTCCCCAACGGGGCCAACTACGCGGCGAAACAAACCGTGAACGGTTCCGTGCGATTCGAGCCTGTAGGCGCCGAGCGCGCTACTGTCGAGATCCTACCTGGCATGCGTTTTGAGGCGCGCTTACAGGGCCGTGAGTTGGAGGGTTCGCGCTTGATCGAAATGAACCCGCGAGGTGAGTTGTTCGCGCGCAACCCTGAAAAGGCGCTGGCGACACCTGAGCGTATCAGCAGTAGCGATATCGCGCCTACTTGGCAGAAGGTAACGTCAAGCACTGCGCCCGGAACCGACCTGTATATGGACAGCGCCAATTATCGGCGGGCCGGTCTGCGTAGTGGCCGTGACGGTGAATCTCTGGACACTATCGGTACGATTGATGGCCAATCCAAAATCCAGCACGGTTTCGCAAATCAAATCTACAAGCCGGTGTTGGATGCATTGCGCAATCCAGCGACGACTGGAGATGTCAGTATCGCGATGTATGGCATCGGCACCTCGCTGGACGGCAAGCGTTACACAGAGGCGTTGCTCAAGTATGCCGATACGCATCCAAACAACAAAGTCACCATTCATAGTGGTGATGTGCAGATCAATGGGCGCACAGGGGAAGACTTAAAGGCATGGCTGGGCAAGGAGCACCCCAACATCACGATCACCGAGCCGCCAGCCCCGAGTAATTTTCGCGTACCACATGAGAAGATCATAGCGATTGGTGACCAAGTGTTCATCAGCAGCGAAAAGATCGGTATGACGATGAGTCGCAAGATCGGCTTCATGACCGAACTCGGCGGCGAAGACGCGCAGCTAATGCACAAATACATCCAGCAGCTCGGTGATCCGAAGGCGGCTTCATCCGAACGCTCCCAAGTGCTTGGGAGGCTCGCGGAACGTGGCGTACTGATCGATGATCCGATTGCCGGGCACTACCCCAACGCAGCGGCGATGAACCGTACGATTGCCGAAGCACAGGGGCATTTGCGCATTTTCCAAAGCGATGTGAGCGATGTCGAAGCAGCAAAACTTATCGCAAAGCGCGCCGAGAGCGGGATTCCGATTGACCTGAAATATCGCGGTATTGATCCTGAGTCGAAACGTATTCTCGACGAGGCGGCTGAGCGTTTCCCGAATCTTAAGCATCAGCTTGTAGCAGCCAATGGCCCGCTTAGCCCAATTTATCAGCATGAGAATTTCGTATTGTCGGAAAAAGGCGGCGTATTGAGCTCGGCCTACATGTGGGAACCAAAAGCCCAGCAAGTACCGCGTTACACTAACGGCGGTGAAGGCGGCGTGTTGCTCAATGCAGATCAAGCACGGCAGTACGAACAGTTTCTGAATCAATCGCCAACCCGAGAGATTGGCCCAAGAGCAGTGCTCAATGAAATTGAAGAAGCGCTGAAAAAGCCGGATTTATGGCCTAAATTGTGGGAAATGATCGAGCAGAAATTGCCCTGGAATCGAAATCAGGCTTCAGCAATCGATTCGCCGCAATCAGTGGCGACAGCAAAAAATGAAACATCCAATGCTGTCTCATCTAGCGTGAATGCCAGTCCTCATCGCCCTCAAGAAGAGCGCTTGCAAACCATGTTGGGAAATTTATCGCAATCAAGCGCATTGATGTCAGCGCCGCCACAGCCTGGCGACAATAATTTTCTGGCTTATCACCAAAGCACCAAGGCCGCAGACCAGCTGAATGCCGCTCTGAATCTGCCCCGCAGCGAAAGCACCGAAAAGCTTGTCGTTGCGGCGGCCACATTAGGCGTGGTGCGGGATCAGCGGGTCGACGAAATCGCACTGAACAAACCAACGGTGAATCAGCCTGGCGGCACGACTGCGTTCGTGATCGAGAAGACAGGCAACCCTGAAACCGACCGCATCATTGGAACCCTGTCGATACCGCAGGTCATGCAGATGCGGCTGGATGAGGGCTATCGAACCCTGGCCCAGGCGGTGCCTGCGCAGACCTTGGCGCAGAATCCGCAGCAAACCCAGCTGCTGGGTCAGGAAGAAGAGCAGGCCGGGCGAAAAATAAGCTGAGTTTGGCGCGGCGGATGTTTTCGCCGCGCCAAGTGTTTCAGCTCACAGCGGAATAGGCTTGGCCTGAAACACCATCACCTCGCCGCTGTCGCTGGTGAGCCGCATGCGGTAAGGCTGCGGTTCGATCAGTTCGACCTTGAACGATTGGCTCATGCGTTCGCTGAAGCTGCGGTCGGCGAGATTTTTGTCGTCGGTGCACGACATGCGGGTGGCGATGGAGAGGGTCATGTCGAGGCGTTTTCCGGTGGCCTTGTATGTGCCGCGCAGCTGGTTGCAACCGCCAGAGACGCTGACTCCGCCATTCGCGAACGTCATCTCGAACGCAACGCCCGGCGCGCTGACTTCGGCGATAGCGCTACCGCCGACTTTGGCGGACAGCAGAGTCCAGCCCCCGGTGTTTATCAGCTCATTCGGGCTGAACCGGGCGGTGCGTTCGCGCGGCGCGCCGCTGCCTGCAGCGGTGGCGGCGATATCGCCGGTGGCGCCAGCGGATGCGCAGGCGGTGGTCGACATCAGAAGGGTGGCGGCAAACAGTGCGTTGCGAAGGGTCATGTCGGATCTCCGGAAGCGGTTGGCGATAGGTGTCAGGTTGCGGCAAAGCGGCGTGTCACGGAGCGGCTATTTCGGATTCGATCGCCATATCCAGAACATAGACGGCGTACGCCGCGCCCGATAGAGCATCAGCATCGGTGACGGGCGGGCGGTCGTCCGGCATGAAGCGTTTGACCCGCAGCACGGTGCGGATGCCTTCTTCGTGCGTATAGCCTTTGATGCGGGCGCGGAACACCTGCCATTCGCCCGGTGGGGCGATTTTTGCGCCCTGCGTGTCGTAACGCAGTTCGCGAACCCGCAGGCATCGCTGCGCTGCGTTCGTGCTCGACGGTGGGCAAGGTTCGCTGCGCGCTGCCACTTCCAGATATGCGGTTTCGCCCGGGCTCCGAAACAGGGTTTCGGGCGTGGGTGTTCCGATGAAGCGCAGCGTGTCGCCGTTCGCAGCGGTCCATATCAACTGCGGTGGATCGCTGTCCGATAATTCGAATCGAACTTCGCCCTGCAGCCGTGTCGTGACTTCGCCATCCAACGCCATGATCGCCGGATCGGTGCAGGCCATCCTGGTCGACACCAAGCCATCGACACGCAGCGTGTTGCCATCGATGCGGAGATCGCCGCTGATGCCGTTGCAGGCGTTATCGATGGTGATGCGACCGTCGATGACATTGAACTGGATCGGTTGGTCCGGCCGGATCAGCAGTGCATCGATGCGACGGCCCTGCGCGTCGGCGGCATCCTGCAGCCGCCACTCATAGCGATGGAGGCGATCGTTGCCGGAATGGTCTTTCATGCTGTGCGCAGGCGATGTCTGCGCCGGGTTGTCGGGCGCTTGCGTGCAAGCGACGAGCGCCAGCGAAAGCATCAAGAGCGAGAGCATCACGAGCGAGAATGAACGGGTCATGGCGGGCTCGATAAAAGTGCGTCTCTGAACGTGCCGCGTGACGGGGCGGGGTTTCGTCTGTGCGCTTCGTGCGCATGCGAACCATACAACGGCTCGCGGCTCGCGGCTCGCGTTCCACTTTACACGTTGCACGTTTGCGTTACGGCGCCCCGCTGCGTTCAGCGTTTCGGCCGCAGCAGCAGCGCGATGCTGCCGGCGATCAGTCCCCAGAACGCGGAACCAATGCCGCCGAAGCTGAATCCGGACGCGGTGACCAGAAACGTGATCAGCGCGGCTTCGCGCTCGCGGTCCTCCCGCAGTGCGGCGGCCAGACTGTTACCGATGGTGCCGAACAGCGCCAGCCCGGCCACCGCCATCACCAGCTCCTTCGGGAACGCCGCGAACAGCGCGGCGACGGTGGCGCCGAACACGCCGGTGAACAGATAAAAGATGCCCGCGAATACCGATGCCACATAGCGCTTCGACGGATCCGCATGCGCCTCGCGACCGCTGCAGATCGCTGCGGTAATGGCGGCCATGCACAGCGAATACGCGCCGAACGGCGCGAGCAGAATATTGACGGTGCCGATCCAGCCGATGTTCGACGAAACCGGCGGTTCATAGCCCGACGCGCGCGACACCGCGATGCCCGGAATATTCTGCGAGGCCATCGTCACCACGAACAGCGGCAGCGCGATGCCGAACACCGCCGCCAGCGACAGCGAGGGCATTGTGAAGATGGGCTGCGCGACGCGCAGTTCGACATCGCCCAGATGCAGCAGGCCGTTCGCGGCGGCGATGATCATCCCCAACAGCAGCGTCGCCAGCACCGCGTAGCGCGGGAACCAGCGCCGCCCGCACAGGTAGACGATGAACATCGCCAGGGTCATCGCCATCTGCGTGCGCATCGACACGAACACGTCCATGCCGAAGCGCAGCAGCACGCCGCCCAACAGTCCCGACGCCAGCGACAGCGGCACCCGGCGCATGCCGCGCTCGAATACGCCGCTGAAGCCGACGATGGCGGTCAGCGCCGCGACCAGCACGAACGCGCCGATGGCGTCCGCCAGCGGCACGCCGGCGCTGCTGGCGACCAGCATCGCCGCGCCCGGCGTGGACCACGCGGTGACGACCGGTATCCGCCAGCGCAGCGACAGGCCGATGCACGTGACGCCCATGCCGATGCCCAGCGCCCACAGCCACGATGCGGTTTCCGCGTCCGATGCGCCCATCGCCCGTGCCGCCTGGAATACGATCACCGCCGAGCTGGTGAAGCCGACCATCACGGTGACGAAGCCCGCCGCGACCGACGACGGCGCGATGTCGCGCAGCCATGACGTCCGGTGCGCAGGCGTCGTGGTGCTCATTGCCCTGCGGGAATCAGCCACAGCAGGGCGGCGCCAACCGCGAAGCGATACACCGCAAACGCGGTGAAGCGGTGGCTCTGGATATAGCGCAGCAGCCACTTCACCGCGATGAAGGCGGTGACGGCCGAAGCGACGAACGCGACCGCGAGCGCAGTCCAGTCTTCGTTCGCGGCAGCGCCGTCTTTGAACACGCCGAGCAGCTCATACGCAGTTGCGGCGAACATCGTCGGAATACCGACCAGGAACGCGAACTCGGTCGCGGCGACGCGGCTGGTCGTACCCGCAAGCAGGGCAACGAAGATCGTCGCGCCCGAACGCGAGGTGCCCGGAAACACGCCAGCAACGACTTGGGCGATGCCGACCAGAACCGCGACGGTCCAGCTGATCGATGTGCGTTCGCCCAGCGTCGCTGCGCGCTTGGCCGCGAAGTGTTCGGCTACCAGCATCCACACGCCGCCGATGATCAGCGCCCATGCGATGGGCCGGACTTCATCGGGCAATTCCCAGCCCAGTTTTTTGACCAGCAGACCGCCGACCGCAGTGACGCCGAACGCGACGCCCAGCTTGATCGCATAGTCGAAGTTCTCCCGCTGACGCAGCCCGATCAGCAGGCCCCACAGCCGCTGCCGGTAGATCGCGACCACTGCGAGAATCGCGCCGGCCTGGATGGCGATGTTGAACAGATCGCTACGGTGACCGAGCCAACGTTCGGCGATCAACAGATGACCGGTGCTGGAGATCGGCAGGAATTCGGTGATGCCTTCGATGATGCCGAGCAGCAGCGCGGTGAGCAGATCGGTCATGCGCAGGGTCGCGGAGTAAAAAACGAAGTGTAACGGCGAAGCCGTCCGCTGGAACGTCGTGCAGCTTGGCGGTGGCTGGTATCACACACGATACCCCCGGATGGCCGGGGGTATCGGGATGAACGATACGATGGACGCGATAAGCTTCAGCCGATCAGCGACCCCAGGTGCCGGTGTTCCAGAGCGCTTGGCCCAGATGGCTGTACACCACCACGTTGCCGTCGTTCTGTACCGTCAAATAAGCACCGTTGTTGCCGTAGGTACCGGTGTACCAGACCGGCTGACCCGCGCCGTTGTAGACCACCAAATGACCGTCGGTCTGCATGTGCAGCGTATGGCCGCTGCCGAAAACGCTGTTGTACCAGATGGCGCCGACGCCGGCCTGATACAGCACCAGATGGCCATCGCTCTGGATGACGAAGGTGAAGCGACCGTCGCAGGAGGTGACCGAGCCGCCGTTCGGCAGCACCCGCCCGGCATTCATGCGTCCGCAGGTCTGCACCGTCTGCAGGACCAAGCCGTAGGCATTGAGGATCGGCTGCACCGGCTGATGGAAGGTCACGGGCGTGGCGATCGAGCAGTTCTCGTTGGTCGAAGCGTTCAACTGGCCGCCGGACGTGACGCCCTGGGCTTCGCCGCCGGGGCTGAGGAACGAACCGCCGGAATCGCCGCCGCCGACGCATGCCGTGGACTGCACCAGACCATAGGTCGCACCGGCGCTGTAGTTGACGGTGACGTTCTTCGCGGTGACGGTGCCGCAGCGGTAGCCGGTGCGGGCGCCGGAGCGGCAGATCGCACCGCCGACCGGCGTTTCGAGATTGCCGATGACGCTGACGGTGCCATTGTTGTAGTTGTTGACCACCGGCTGGATCGCCCATGACGCGCTGGTATTGCGCACCCACGCGAAGTCGTTGCCGGGGAAAGTGGAGCCGCCGAAATTACCGATCGGCACGCCGTTGCTGCCGCTGACCGCAGTGCCGGCAGTGCCGCAGTGTCCAGCGGTCACGAAGCCGGTATTGCCGCCCTGGGTGACCGAGAACCCGATCGAACACCAGCTGTTGGGCACGTTGTAGCGGTCGCCGCCGCGGATGTCGTACACCGGCTGCGGACGCTGTTTAGAAGTTTCGAAGCGCACCAGCGTAGCATCGACGCCGCTGGAGGCGACGAAATCCATCGCCGCGGCGGTTGCGCTCGGGGCGGTGGTGACTACTACGCGATTGCCGGGCAGATCGATCCGCCATGCGTAGATGCCCGGATCGGTCGCACGCAATACGCCGACGCTGCGTGTGGTCCGTGCGCGGTTCAACTGCGACATCGACGCTTCCAGCTGCGCAAGGCTGTGGCCGACCACGCGCGTCTGCGCGCCGAATGCCTGCGCCTTGGAAATCTGCGCGCGCTGCGTGGTTGCGATCACGAAGCGGAAGGTGCCGCTCGCGTCGCGCTCCAGCCAACTGCCGGCATAGCTTGCGCCAAGCGCGCGCTGCGCCTCGGCCTGCTTGCGCGTCGCCATACGTTCGGTGTCCAGATAACGGGGGACATCCGCGGCGCTCAGGCCGAGATCGCGCTGCAATGCCTGGCGCATCGCTGCGGAAGGGGTCGGGTTTTGAGGGTCGGCCGCGGATGCGGACGAAGCGAGCACTGCGCTCAATGCGAACGTGAGTGCGAGGGCGGCATGCCGGGGTGAACGGGAAAGATGGGTCCTGCGCATAAGACACTCCTGTGTCGAACGGGATGCGGTGCATGCGGGGGCACGCACCGGCCTGCGGCGGATCCCATTGCACAACCGCGCCAAGGCGGCCTGCCTGCAATCCGTCGCTTGGCGGAAGCAGGTTAGCACCGGCATATGACCGCATGTCGAGACCGCCACCCCGCCATGAACGGCATTGCGCATGAACAGCAATCAGTACGGCTGCCCCAGCCTGAAAAACACCGCTTCCTGTCCTTCTTCGGCCAGTCCCAGACCGAAATAGATCGGCCCGATCGGCGTGTCCAGCGCGGTGTAGATGCTGCCGCCGAATATTGTCCGGTCGAATGCTGCGCTTTCTCCGCGGCGCCAGAGCTGCCCCGCTTCGAACGAGCCGCCCACGAACAGCGGGTACTGCAGCAGCTGCGCCAGCGGATAGTTGAACTGCAGCGTGCCCAGCGCCGAGCCGCTGCCGCGCAGCGTGTCGATGCCGTAACCGGACAGCCGGAACGGGCCGCCCAGCAGCGCCACATCTTCGTAGGCGTTGCCGCGATGGTCCTGCGCCTGCGCGCCCAGCTGCCAGCGCCCGCCCCATGCGGTGAACGCGTACGAGGCTCGCGCACGGCTGGTGAAGCCTTCGCTGTCTGCGGCGAAGATCGGCAGATAGCGCGTGTGCCGTGCCTGCACGTACCAACCCTTGCCGGGAAATTCGGCGTCGTCCTGGGTGTCCAGGGTGAAGTCGATGTCGACGCCGGCGCTGACAGTGGTGCGCGGAATGCCGGTAGGCAGGGAATCGGTGCGCAGGTCGAAATGATTGTGGCGCACGAACGGTGCCGCCGAAATTTCGCCCCAGTCGGAAAGGTTCAGGCCCAGCCCGGCGCGCGCCTCCCAGCGGCTGTAGCGGTAATCGCCGCCTGCATTGTTGTCGTCGATCAGCGGTTCGTTCTCGCCGATCCATTCCAGCGCGGGCCGCACGAAGGTGTTGCGGCGCAGATCCAGCGGCTGGTTCCATTCGGCGAACGCGCGGTTGCGGTCGCCCAGCCGCGCTTCCAGCAGCAGATCGCCGCCGAAGCGGTTGAGCTCGCGTTTGCCGTAGCGCGCGCCGATCTGGTACTCGCCCTGGCCTTCGAAATCGTCCTGCATGAACAGGCCGAACTTCAGCGTGCCGTCCTCTTCCCAGCGCCGGCTGCGGGCGACGTAGGTCAGCACGGTCTTGCCGTCCGCGTCGCTGTCGACGGTGTAATACGCGCGCGAGAATTGGCCCAGGCCGTACAGCCGGCTCAGGTTCTGTTCGATCTCCTTCGGGTCCACCATGTCGCCGGGCTGCGTATCGAGATACGTCCGCAGCGCATCGTCGTTCATTCCCGAAGTATTGAGCAGTTCGACGCGATCGACCGGTCCGATCGGCCGCAAACGCGCCACCCGCGCTTCGCGCCAGGCGGTGTAGCGCTCGGGCGCCACGCGCATCGCCTGCAGCTGCGGCAGCGCCGCGATCGCCGCCTGCTCGCCGAGCGCGATGCCCTGATCCAGACCCGCAGTGAAATCGGCGGAACTCAGATCGCCCAGTGCGGGAATGATCAGCACATCGCCAGCGCCCAGCCGTTCGCGCTGGTGTGTGGTTTCTTTCAGCATCAGCGCGGTCACCATCTGATCGGTGATGCTGAAGGGGTCGGTCAACTGCTCGCGCTTCTTCAGCGTCGCGCCGATGTCCACCGCGATGATCCGCCTTGCGCCCCAGCCCTGCGCGATCTGCACCGGCAGGTTCTGCGACATGCCGCCGTCGACCAGCGAGCGGTCTCCGTAGCTCACCGGCGACAGCGCGCCCGGCACCGCCATGCTTGCGCGCACCGCGTTGACCAGATCGCCGTGATCCATCGCCACCGCGTCGCCGGTTTCCAGGTCGGTGCCGATCGCGCGAAAGGGAATCGGCAGATCGTCGAAGCGCGGAATGTTCGCGCTGGGCAGCAGCGCCGCACGCAGCGCCACCGCCAGGCGCTGGCCTTCGAACAGCGAAGGCGGCACGGTGAGCTTGCCGTCGCGCAGGCCGAACCCGCCCTTCGCCAGCAGGCTGCGGTCCTCGGCCTTGCGCCGCTGGGTAAACACGCGACGGTCGATGCGGTCGACAAACATCGCGTTCCAGTCCAGCGCGCGCAGACCGCTTTCGATCTGGGCCGCGGTCATCCCGCTGGCATACAGACTGCCGACCACCGCACCCATGCTGGTGCCGACGATGCAGTCCACCGGAATGCGCTCGCGTTCCAGCACCCGGATCACGCCGATATGCGCCATGCCGCGCGCACCGCCGCCGCTCAGCACCAGACAGGTATCGAAACCGGCGGCCCGCGCCTGCGGCGCCTCAGACCGCGGTTGGAGAACATTCGGGGCCGCGTCTTCTAAGCCGGTGGTTTGGCCGGCATCCTGCGCCTGGACCTGCGCGACACCAGCACCGCCGAGCAGCAGGCTGAGGGTGGCGATGAGATAAGACCGCATGACAAACATCCTGATGACGTTGACCCAAAAAAGGGAGTTGATGGAAAAAAAGCACCAAAGTGGTGCTAAAAACGGCGTCCTGACGAATCCGCTCCTTTACGATCAATAGTTTATCGCGACTTTGCCGCTGGCACGCACCTTGCAAAAGGAACGACATCCTTCTCACCCATCGGAGTCACCGGATGTCCCTCGAGCACGTCGAAAAACTCATCAAGGACCACAAGATCGAATTCGTGGACCTGCGCTTCACCGACATGCGCGGCGTGCAGCATCACGTCACCTTCCCCAAATC
>JANOXT010000348.1:0-4860 GCA_031418555.1 Lysobacterales bacterium
CCGGTCGTAGCCGCGCAGCGCGTCGGCATCGTCATCAAGCAGGTTCTCGCGCAGCAGGCGCGGATCCGGTGCCACGGTGCGACGCATCGGCGCCCACTCGCGGTCGTCGATCCGGAACTCCACGCGGGTATCGTCGCGGCCCATATACGCATTCGCGTAAACGCCGTACGCCGGATACGCGCCTTCCCGCAGCACCTTCGGCGCGTACAGGCCGATCTGGCTGTCCTGCGGATCGCGCGCAGGATGCCAGCCCAGCACGTAGCGGCCATCGCGATCGATACCAAGGCTGGCGTAGCCGTTCGGCGTGCCGTCGGACATCGTGGTGTCGGGAATGCCTGCCGCATCCTTCACTCCGCCCCAGTACGCACCGCAGGCGGCGCCGACGTTGTATTCGTGCAGCGGCGCAGCGCCCTGCCAGCCGGTGCGCGCACCGTGCATCCAGTGCTGCTGGCTGTGGCTGTGGCCGCTCAGTATCAGCACCTTCGGACTATCGCGCAGCAGCGCGAACAGACGCGCGCGATCGGCATCGCGAAACGTATCGCGGCCGTCGGGCTCGAACAGCGGAATATGCATCGCCAGCACCAGCAGGCGATCCTTCGGTACGCGCGGCAGATACGCTTCGAGGAACGCGAACTGATCCTCGCGCAGACCGCCGATGTAGGCCGGGCTTTGGCCAGGCAGCGCGATGACGTCATCGAAGCCGATGAACGTGGCCTCGTGCTCTTCCCATGCGAAGGTGTCGGGGCCGAAGGTGTTGCGGAACGTCTGCAGCGCATCCTCGTCGCGCCCCGCGTCCTTGTCGATATCGTGGTTGCCGGCGACGTGCAGCCACGGCACGCCAATACGGCGGGTCTGCGCGTTCAAGGCCGGATAGAGATCCAGCGTGTCGTCGACGACATCGCCGAGGCTGAGGCCGAGTGCCGGGCGGTGCGGACCCATGGCGGCCTGTGCCAGCACGCTGTCGACAATGTCGCGGGCGTAGTAATCGATATCGGCGAGAGACTTCACCTGCGGGTCGGCGAATACCCGCACTTCCAGCCAGCCATCGCCGGCGGGCGCGCGCCGAAGCGCGATATCGAAGCGGCCCGACCACGGCGCGGCCGGAATGCCGCCGTATTTCAGCCCAGGCGATGTGGTCTTCGATGCGGCTGCGGGACCATGGCGCCAGGCGCCGGGGCGCGCAGGATCGACCGCGGTCAGCTGCCAGCCGGCCGGTTTGATCGCGAATGCGGTCTGCCCCGGCAGCACCGGCAGACGATAGCGCCCACGCGCATCGGTGATCGCAAGCGTACGTCCGTTGGACAGCGCCACGCCGGCGATGCCGGGCTCGCTGCGGCCCTGACGGCCGTCGCTGTCGCGATCCTCGAAGACGGTGCCCGCCAGCGTGCGCGCATCGTCGAACGCCTGCGCACTGCCGGCCGCGGCAAACAGACCCCACCACAACACACCTGTGCGAAACCGCATCGTCGCCTCTTTACTGGCCGGAGCAGTACAGGATTATGCCTTCGCGCGACGGCATGCGCCGCACCGTCTCCGGCCGCCGGACTGCAGTAACATCATGCCGAGCCGGACCACTGGGGAGAGGCATGCTGTTTCGATGCACTTGGGTGAGTGTCGCCGCTTTCGTGGCCGTGCTGTTGGTCGCGCTGACCTGCCAGGCGGCCCATCCGCCACCGGCGGAATTGCGCGGCGATACCGACACGATGCCGCTCACGCCGCATCTGAGCTACCTGCACGACAAGAGCGCCGTGGACTCCGCCGACGATGCGTGGCGCCTGATCGCCGCCGGTCGTTTCCAGCCGGTTCCCGACGGCAAGACCGCATTCGGCTTTCAGCAGGGCGCGTACTGGTTTCACGGCCAGCTGGTGAATCGCAACAGCGACGAGCCGCACTGGATGCTGGTGCAGAGTTTCGCCCTGCTCGACCGCATCGACGTCTATCTGCGCTATCCGGACGGGCATATCGTCCATCACGAAAGCGGCGACTTTCTTCCGTTCTCCGCGCGCACCATTCCCTATCGGCATCCGAATTTCCGCATCGCGCTGCCGGTGGGCGAAACCGTCGATCTGCTGGTGCGCGCGCAGAGCCAAAGCTCGATGCAGGTACCGCTGGAACTGTATACGCCGGCCGCATTCACTTCGGTGTCGCGCGATGCCCAATTCGTGATGGGCGTGTATTACGGCATCCTGCTGGCGCTGTTCGTTTACAATCTGGTGCTGTGGATCACGCTGCGCGACGCCAGCTATTTCTGGTATCTGTTCCATATCACCGCGTTCGGACTGGTGCTGTTCACGCTCAACGGTTACGGCTTCGAATATCTGTGGCCCGACAACCCCTGGCTGGCGAATGTCGCGGTGCCGCTGTCGATTTGCCTCGCGATCATCGGCATGCAGCAGTTCGCGCGGAATTTCCTGGAATTGCCGAAACGGTTCCCGCGCGGCAATCGGGTCAGCCTCTGCATCA
The DNA here is from genome assembly GCA_031418555.1 of Lysobacterales bacterium. Lineage (GTDB taxonomy): Bacteria > Pseudomonadota > Gammaproteobacteria > Xanthomonadales > Xanthomonadaceae > Lysobacter_I. The sequence goes on from JANOXT010000348.1 coordinate 2,464, forward strand.
TCGTCGTCTGTGTGCTGCTGGGCGTATCGGCGCTGTGGCTGCCGTACCGCATCGCCACGCCGTGGGCCACCCGTGCGGTGATCGTCAGCGTGCTGTGGATTCTGACCGTCGCCATCGTCGTGCTGCGCCGCGGCTATATGCCGGCAAATCTTTTTTTATTGGCCTGGGCGCTGTTCCTCGCCGGGGCCGCGGCCATCGCGGCGCTGGCATTCGGTTTTTTGCCGAAAAATCTGCTGACCGAATATGGCGTGCAGATCGGCTCGGCGTTGGAAATGCTGCTGCTGTCGATCGCATTGAGCTATCGCTATGCATCGCTGCGCAACGAGAACGAGCGTATCGCCGTCGAAGCCAACCACCAGTTGGAACGCAAGGTCGCGCAGCGCACCCAGGAAGTACGCAGCACGTTGATGCAGCTGGAGGACGCGCACCGCCGGCTGCGCGATTCCAGCCGCCGCGATGGTTTGACGGGCCTGTACAACCGCGCCCATTTCCACGAAAACTTCGAATCGATGCTGAAGGCATCGCGCGAGCAAGGCGAGCCGGTTTCGCTGCTGATGATCGACCTGGACCACTTCAAGTCGATCAACGACCGCTACGGACATCTGGCCGGCGACGACTGCCTGCGCTGGGCGGCGCAGCGGATCGGTCAATCGCTGCGCGTGCACGAAACTTCGCTGGTGGCGCGTTTCGGCGGCGAGGAATTCGTGGCCGTACTGCCCGGACATGATCTGCGCAGCGCAGTCGCCGTGGCCGAGAGCGTGCGCAAGCGTCTGGTCGAAGAACTGTGCACCAGCGGCGCGCACCGGCTGCGCGTCACCGCCAGCATCGGCGTGCACACCATTGAACCGAATACCGATGTCGACTCCGATACCGCGTTATCGGTCGCGGACCAGGCGCTGTACAGCGCAAAAGCCAACGGCCGCGACTGTGTGCGGACATCGATCACCGCCGCGTGACCATGACGTCATGACAGATGATCCGGCGAAGGGTCGTTTGAATGATACCTGCGTTTGCAGGAGGCCTTCAGGCCCGATCTTTTACACCAAACCCCTATGAACAAACCGCTCGGGGCTGAAGTTCCTCCTACGCGTGCAGAGCCATCGAATTCAAACCTATTCGAGCCATGCCGACGGTATTTGACAGAAATCCGCATTCAGGAGTTGCACATGCGAAAAGTCCCGCACGAGGCGGGACCCTTGTCAAACACGTTGCAAATTCCTGGAAATCAAGCGCTCAATACGGCCACTCACGATTTCAGCGCGGCAAAGACGGTGGCGCATTGTTATGAATGTAACGCTCGAATGTTTTCGTGTAGTCCGACGTGACGTGACGGCTCAGCATGGCATCGTTCAAATTATCCAGCACTGCGTTGAAGTGCGATACGACACCAGCTTCGCCGCCGGGGCTGTTGATCTTCAGCATGCCGCCCATGGCTTCGAGTGTGCGTACGGCATTGTCGCGGCCAAGCGCATCGCGCGCCTGCTGCTTGCCGATGGCGATCAAGGTCTTGTACATGTCTTTGACTTGTTCAATGAAGCTCTTCTTGACATCGATGCTGAACGCCGCATCGCCAATCGCGAACTTCAGCTCCACGTCCATATCAAGCGTGCCAGCGGTTTCAATCACCACGTAACCGACGCGCTGGGTCGCATACTCATAGCGTTTGATCATGCGCTTGCTGGAGATGGCAGAGTCTCCGTCCACGTGAATCAGCCCGAGGTTGGTGAAGCAGTATTCGTCTTTCTTCGACTTGATCAGAAAGAAAATCTTCTCGCCATCTTCATGGAAGAGGTAATCGTCGGCATCGACCTTGTCGAAATCCGCCGGCGAAATAATCATGCCCACATCACTGATACCCAGCGCTTCGGCAGCGAATTTCTTGAACATATGAAGGCGTCCTTTGGATTCATCAAGCGTGCGGATGGCACGTGAGAAATATTAGCAGACGCTACACATCGACTTGCGCATGACCAATGGCACGGATCCCATGCAATGCCGATCACGCATGCATCTTGAACACGTCATCCGGCCATGATGATTCAGCCGCGACGTTCCGCTAATATCCGTTTGACATCGGCCAGCGACAGTCCGCGCGCACGCAGCAGCACGATCAAGTGATAGATGAGGTCCGAGGCTTCGCCAAGCAGCGCTTGGTCGTCCTCGACGACGGCCGCCAGCGCGGTCTCAAGACCTTCTTCGCCGACTTTCTGCGCGACGCGCTTGATGCCGCTGTCGAAGAGTTTTGTGGTGTAGCTACCCGGCGGACGATCCGCTTCGCGCAGGCGAATCAATCCATCGAGCTCACTCAGCACGTCGCCCGGCGCCGACGGAAAACAGCTCGCGGTGCCGAGGTGACACGTCGGCCCCTGCGGCCGCGCCTGCACCAGCAGCGTGTCG
>JANOXT010000349.1:0-1661 GCA_031418555.1 Lysobacterales bacterium
CGCTGTTCGGCTCGCCGATCAAGTAATGTGCCGGGACACGGACGTCCTCGATAAATACTTCGTTGACATGCGCGTCACCGTCGATCGTGTCGATCGGCCGCACGGCCACGCCCGGCGCATTCATCGGCATGATGATCATCGACAGCCCGGCCTGAGGCTTCACCTCGGCATCGGTTCGCGCCAGGCAGATCATGTAGTCCGCCATGTGCGCGTCGGTGGTCCAGATTTTCTGCCCGTTGATCACGTAATCATCGCCGTCGCGCACCGCGCGCGTGCGCAGGCTGGCGAGATCCGAACCGGCCTGCGGCTCCGAAAAGCCTTGGCAGAACCAGCAATCACCTCGTAGCATCGGCTCGAGGAATTCCCGCTGGAGCGCCGGGCTGCCGAACCGGCAGAGCACCGGCCCCGCCATCGACATGGCGATCAGACTATATTCCGGCGCATTGGCGAGGCCGCATTCGAGTTCGAAGATATAGCGCTGGATGGGTGACCAGCCCGCACCGCCGAATTTCCTGGGCCAGTTCGGCGCTGCCCAGCCTTTGGCATAGAGTTTCTGCTGCCACGGATGGACCGTATCGCGCTTGTTGTGAAAGCCCATGGCTTCACGCTGCGCAAGCTCGGGAGGCAGCTCGCCAGCGAGAAAATCCCGGACTTCGGCGCGGAATGCCTCGTCCGTGGACGAGAACGCCAGCTTCATGGCGCCTTGTCCCGCTCGAGCGTTTCGCCGGCGGCAATCAGCCGGAGCTGGTCTTTGCGGACCTTGCCCGACGCCGTCTTGGGGAGCTCGTCGACGAGCATGAGATGTTCGGGAGTTTTCTGACGCGCCAGCCCCGCCGCGCTCAACAGCGCGGCCACCCCGGCAAGGTCGATCGATGCGGCAGGTGCCGGAACGATGAAGGCGCAAATCGCTTCGCCGGTGCGCCTGCTCGGCATGGAAACGACAGCGACTTCCTCGATCAGCTGTGAAGCAAACAGCACATCCTCAATTTCGCGCGCGCTGATGTTCTCTCCTGCGCGAATGATGAGATCCTTCTTGCGACCGGTGCAGAGGATATGATCGCCTTCGACCAGCCGGCCGAGGTCGCCCATCCTGAAATAGCCCTCGTCGTCGTAAGCGTCTTTGTTGTCCTCCCACCGTGCATAGCCGAGCGCCATGCTCGGCTCGCGCACCAGGATCTCGCCCTCTTCTCCCGGGGCCAGCGGCAGCCCGGTAGCGACGTCCACGATCTTGACCTCGCAGCGCAGAAGGCGCCCATCAGTTTCGGCTGCCAGCCGGAGGTCGTCGCGCGATGCGGGGCCCGCGGTCATTGTCGGCGCTTCGGTGGCGCCAAAGGTACGGAACGGAATGCAATTAGGAAACTGCCGTGCAGCATCGAAAATCAGGTCGGGCGGCACGGATGCCCCGCCGCACAAGAAATACCGAATCGTCGGCACCGTTTGCCCCCGTGCACGGGCTACGGCGAGAAAATCCTGCAGGAACGGCGTCGCCCCCAGCATGAAGGTACAGCGGTGCGCCATCACGAGGTCAAGCGCATGCTCCGGCTTCCAGATATCGACGATGACTGCGGGCACATTGATGATCCAAGGCGCATTGAGTGCCCACAGGTACCCGCTGACATGGGTAACCGGCGAAGGCGAGAAGGTGGTCCTGCGCTTCGAGG
>JANOXT010000350.1:0-2087 GCA_031418555.1 Lysobacterales bacterium
GCGCACGTCATCGGCGCGCATCGGCTGAAATGTACCAGCGCCGACGTGCAGGGTCACATGCCCGAATTCGACGCCGCGCGCGCGCAGCGCTTCCAGCAGCGCCGTATCGAAATGCAGCCCGGCGGTGGGCGCGGCGACCGCACCGATTTCCTTCGCGAACACCGTCTGGTAGCGCTCCTGATCGTCCTGCCCTGGCTCGCGGCGGATGTACGGCGGCAGCGGCAGCCGGCCGGCGTGCAGCAGCCAGCTTTCCAGGCCTTCGCCGACGTGGAAACGCAGGCGATAGAACTCGCCTTCGCGACCCAGCACTTCCGCTTCTCCGCCCGCATCCAGCGCGATGCGGCTGCCGGGCTTCGGCGACTTGCTGGCGCCGACCTGGGCCCGCGCCTCGTTGTCCGGCAGCAGACGCTCGATCAGGATCTCGACCCGCCCACCGCTGGCTTTCTGGCCGAACAGCCGCGCCGGAATCACCCGGGTGTCGTTGAAGATCAGCAGATCGCCCGGCTGCAGCAGCGCCGGCAGGTCGCGAACGCCCCGATCCTCAAGCGCTGCGGAGCCCGACGGCACCACCAGCAAACGGCTGGCGGAGCGCTCGGGCAGCGGCGTCTGCGCGATGAGGTCGGTCGGCAGTTCGAAATGGAAGTCGGATTTCTTCATCAGCGGCAGATATGTGGGCGGCGCATTGTAGCCGTCCACAGCGATGGCCTCTCTATATCCAGCTTTGAGCCTGTTGCACAAACCTCGGGCCAGAAAGCAAGCAGTCATCCCGAACGAGGGCGAAACCTGAGGAGGGACCTGCTTGTGGGCGCGGCGCACAACAGTAGGTCCCTCCACCCGCTGCGCGGATGTTCGGGATGACAGCGTTGTTTCAGACCCGAAGTTTTGAACAGCCGCTCAGCGCTCGAACTTGGTCGACAGCACGATCGACGAGGTAGTGCGGGCCACGCCCTCAATGGCGCCGATGCGGTCGGTCAGCACGTCCATTTCGCCGACCGCCGACACCGCGCCGATGGCGATCAGGTCGTAGCCCCCGCTGACCGAATGCAGGGATCGCAGCTCGGACATCGCCCGGAGCGCGGTCACCACCGAGGTCATCTGTTTGGGCTGCACGGCGATCATGATGTGCGCGCGGACCAGCCCCTGTTCGTACGCATCATGGACGCGGACGGTATAACCGCTGATCACTCCCTCGCGCTCCAGCCGCTCGATGCGGCTCTGGACGGTGGTCCGCGACAAGCCCAGCCGGCGCGCGATGTCCGAAGTGGGCGCGCGAGCGTTCTCGCGCAGGAGAGAAAGCAACTGTTGATCGGTGTCGGTGAGCTTCATCAAGGCCACTGGTTTTGCCGACTCATTTCGTCGATTCGACGAAATATCATCGAAATCCGCGCAAATCGCAACTTTCAAACGACATATTTATCGCGATAATGATCGTTTGGACGCTACCTGCTGGAGGCCATCATGGCTTTGCTCGACACGCTCGCCCCGCTTCGCGCCCACGGCGGCAAACGCCGCACACATGGCCTGGACGACGCCACCATCCTGCGCTTCGCCGCATCGCATCCGGATCTGGTCGATGCTATCCATGCCTCAGCTTTGGACTACGCCGCCATCCGCGAAGAATTCACCGAATTGCTCGACCTCGACGAAGATGCCCAGGTCCAGGCCGTACAGGCGGGCTTCGTCAATTTCTATTCGACCGACACCATCAATCCTTACGTTGCACTGTCCGCGCGCGGCGCATGGATCGTGACGCTCAAGGGCGCGGTGATGCACGACTCCGGCGGCTACGGCATGTTGGGTTTCGGTCACGCGCCGCAGACCGTCATCGACGCGATGGCCAAGCCGCAGGCGATGGCCAACATCATGACCCCCAGCCTGTCGCAGCTGCGCTTCGACCGCGCGATCCGCGCCGAAGTCGGCCACAGCCTTGGTCACTGCCCGTACGCGAAGTTCCTGTGCCTGAATTCCGGTTCTGAATCGGTGTCCCTCGCCGGCCGTATCGCCGACGTCAACAACAAACTGATGACCGATCCGGGCGCGCCGCACGCCGGCCGCCGGGTCAAGCGCATCTCGGTCAAGGGCAGCTT
>JANOXT010000351.1:0-4188 GCA_031418555.1 Lysobacterales bacterium
CGGGTGGTCGGAGAGGTGTTCGACGACGGCATGGTGACGCTCCTGATGCGATGGATGGATTTTACGCTCAGAGCGGCCCTCACCCTCGCTCGCTGCGCTCGCTCTTCCCTCTCCCGCATGCGGGAGAGGGTGCCCGTCAGGGTGGGTGTGGGGCTTCTAGATTTAATGTCCGTAAACGGCGAGTCGCGGCTTACAAGAGAAGATACGATCGCACCATGACCGATGCCCTGCCCGCCTCACCGATGCTGCCGAGCCGCGAGATCTGCTTCCGCGCGATGGCCGCGAAAGACCATCGCTTCGACGGCCTGTTCTTTATCGCGGTGCGCAGCACCGGCATTTATTGCCGGCCGGTATGTCCGGCGCCGCCGCCGAAGCGGGAGAACATCGGCTTCTATGCGAACGCGGCAGCCGCGACCGCAGCCGGCTACCGACCATGCCTGCGCTGCCGGCCGGAGCTGTCGCCCGAAGCGCATGCGCAGGTGCGCGAGGAGGCCGTGCGGCGTGCGCTGGCGCTGATTGCGGAAGGCGCGCTGCAGGACGGTTCGATGACAGCGCTGGCGAAACGCGTGCAGCTGAGCGCGCGGCAGCTGCAGCGGGTGTTTCTCGCCCACGTCGGCGCGACCCCGCACACGGTGCACGCGACGCGTCGTTTATTGCTGGCGAAACAGTTGCTGACCGAAACCGCGCTGCCGGTGACCGATGTCGCATTGGCCGCTGGCTTCAACAGCCTGCGGCGCTTCAACACCGCGTTCAAAGACGGATGCGGCATGCCGCCGAGCGCGATCCGTCGGCAGAAGTCCGCCGAGAAAGCGCCCAGCGGCTCGTTGACGCTGCGCTTGGGTTATCGCCCGCCGCTGGATTTTCCGCTGCTGCTGGCATTTCTGGCGAAGCGTGCGATTCCCGGCATCGAGCGCGTCAACGCGGACAGCTACGAACGTGTCATCGGTAGCGTCGATGCTTCAAGCTGGATCCGGGTGCGCGCGGCTGTGGAACGGCCGGAGCTGCTGCTGGAGATCGGCAATGCGGATCCGCGCGCGATTCCCGATATCGTGCGGCGGGTGCGCAAAATGTTCGATCTGGACGCCGATCTGCGCGCAGTGGCTGCGGTGTTCGATACGGATCCGCTGTTGAAGCACGCGATCGAACGGCATCCAGGACTGCGTGTGCCCTGCGCCTGGGACGGCTTCGAGCTGGCGGTGCGCGCGGTGCTGGGGCAGCAGATCAGCGTGGCCGGCGCGACCACGCTGGCGCGGCGACTGGTCGACGGCTGGGGCGAGGCGCGTACGGACGCGGCAGCAACGCAGATCGGTTTGGATCGTGCGTTTCCTTCGCCACAACGGCTGCGCGATGCGCCGTTGGAAACCATCGGCCTGCCGCGCACGCGCGCTGCAACCCTGCGCGCGCTGTCGGCGGCGGTGGCGGACGGGCGGCTGTCGTTCGAAGGCGGGCAGCGGCTGGAGGATTTCGTCGAACGCGCGGTCGCGCTGCCGGGCATCGGCGCCTGGACCGCGCAGTACATCGCGATGCGCGCGCTGGCGCTGCCGGATGCGTTTCCGGCCGGCGATCTGGTGTTGCAGCAGCGTCTGGGCCCGGATGCCGGCGTCGCGCGGCTGAGCGAACGCGCAACCGAAGCGCGCTCGCAGGCATGGCGACCGTGGCGCGCATATGCGGTGCTGCATTTGTGGCATCTGCCCGCATCGCAAACACAGGCGGACGCGGCATGAAGTCCGGAATGATCTTCTACGAGCGCTTCGATACGCCGATAGGCACGCTGACCATCGCTGCCGATGCCGAAGGGGTGCGGCATATCGAATTCCCGAGCAACCGGCATCCAGTGGATCGCGTGGGTTGGGTGTCCGACGCACGCGGCAGCATCCTGGATACGTTGCGCGCGGCGCGCGGACAGCTGCTCGAATACTTCGCGGGCCAACGCCGCGATTTCGATCTGCCGCTGCAGCCGCAGGGCACAGCATTCCAGATGGACGTGTGGCGGATGCTGGCGACAATTCCGTACGGCGCTACGTGGAGTTATCGCGATCTGGCGCGTGCGATCGGCAAACCCGACGCGATGCGCGCGGTGGGCGCGGCGAACGGACGCAATCCCCTGCCGATCGTGCTGCCCTGCCATCGCGTGATCGGTGCCGACGGCAGCCTCACCGGCTTCGGCGGCGGCCTGTCGACCAAGGAAGCGCTGCTGCGTCTGGAAGGCGCGCTGCCGATGCCGCGCAGCCGGGATCTGTTCGGCTGAGATCGGCTCGATCAAAAGCCCGTAAAAAAGAAATGCCCGGCGCTGGGCCGGGCATTCGATGCAAACATGCGCATGTTTCAGCGGATCGATGTGTCCAGACTGCGCAGCGCATCCGCGATATCGATATAACCGGTGCGATCAAGATCTTCCTTACTGTACGTACGACCGGGGCTGGGCGCGCAGCGCTGCGGTTTGCCTTCCTTCTCGGCGCGCAGGTTCTGCGCCGCAGTGATGCGCGAGCCGGTGCTGCGCACACAGGTGCGGACTGGCTCCGGCTGGGCGGTATCGGCTGCGGTGGTCTGCAGCGTTTCGGTTTCCCCGGTGTCTTTGGTGACGGTGACGGTCTGGGCGAAGACAGCGCCGGTGAAGACGCTGAGTAATACGGCGAACAGGATGCGGGTCATGGCAATAGCTCCGATGCCGGGTGAGTGCGGTGCGCACAAAGGCGTGACCGAACCTTACGCCGACGCGGCACGGCTTGCCTGAACGCGAATGGCCGCGTTTAGGACCGCCTCAGTCTGCGGGCAGGTCCGGCGGCGGTCGTCGAAACGTGAATCGCATCGGCAGCCATTATCATGGCCTTCATGACCTTGCCCGCCCTTCACCGAACCCTCCCCATTCTGTTCGCGTGGACCCTGCTGCTGTTGCTGGTCGGTTGCGCAGGCCAGTCGACCATGGAAGCGCCGAAAGCACGCGGTTCCCACCGCGGGTCGCTGGTGATTCTGGTTTCCATCGACGGCCTGCCGGCGTCGTTTCTCGGCGACGGTACGCTGCCGACGCTCGACCGCATTGCCGCGGATGGCGTGCGCGCGGAGTGGATGAACCCGAGCTACCCCACTCTGACATTTCCGAACCACTACACCCTGGTCACCGGGCTGCGGCCGGATCATCACGGCATCGTCCACAACAACATGCTGGATACGTCGCTGGGCCGCTTCATCTCCAAGGAAGACAGCGCAGAGGACGGCCGTTGGTGGGGCGGCGAGCCGATCTGGGCGACGCTGCAGAAACAGGGCGGGATCGCGGCGACGATGTACTGGCCGGGATCGCGCGCGGAGATCGCCGGGGAGCGTCCGCGCTACAGCCGCGCGTTCGACAAGACCGTATTACCCGCTGCGCGCGTCGATCAGGTACTTGCGTGGCTCGATCTTCCGCAGGCGCAGCGCCCGCAGCTGGTCACGCTGTATTTCGACCAGTACGACGTGGCCGCGCACATCGCCGGCGCGCGGTCGGGCCTGGCCCTGGCATCGCTGCGCGAGGTCGATGGCGCACTGGAGCAACTGCGCGACGGCCTGTCTGCGCGGGGGCTGACACCCATCACCTCGCTGATCGTGGTGTCCGATCACGGCATGGCCGATGTGCCGCAGGCGAACAGCGTTCTGCTGGACGATATGCTCGAAGCAACGCATTACGATATCGAATGGTGGGGTACCTTCATCGGCCTGCGGCCGCATGCGGACAGCATCGACGTCGTGACCCGCACCTTCGTCGGCAAGCACGATCACTTCACCTGCTGGCGCAAAGGCGAGCTGCCTGCGGCCTGGCAGTACGGCGCGCATCCGCGCATCCCGCCCATCGTCTGTCAGGTCGATACCGGATGGCGCGTGCAGGGTCGCGAAAATCCGCCGCAGCTTCAGCCGATCAAGGGCGAACATGGTTTCGCTCCGGAAGACCCGACGATGCGATCAGTATTTGTCGCCAATGGCCCCGTATTCCGCAGCGGCGTGGTGCTGCCGCCGTTTGACAATGTCGATCTGTATCCGTTGCTCGCGCATCTGCTGGGCGTGAAGCCGGCAGCGAACGACGGCAGTCTGTCGTCGACAGCCGCCGCGCTGCGGTAGAGCGGCCTTCAGGCCGCTGCTCGCGCAAAATAAGTGCAGCGGACTGAAGTCCGCTCTACAGAATGCGCATCACATGCCGCGAAAGCGATGCAGGAACGC
>JANOXT010000352.1:0-4310 GCA_031418555.1 Lysobacterales bacterium
CCAACCTGTGGTCTTGCTCGACGAAAGCCGGCAAACCGCGCAGACCGATGCGAAGGTCCGCGCGGCGGTTGCGAAAGAGGGCGACAAGCTGGATATCAAATCATGGTCCGATATGTCCGATCAGTATCACCAGATCGTGACCATGTTCGACAACATCTTCGGATTCGTGACGGTGCTCGTGGTCATCATCATTTTTGCTGCAATCTTCAATACGATGACCATGGCGGTGATGGAACGCGTGTCTGAACTGTCGACGATCCGTGCACTGGGCGCATCGCGCGGCAACCTGCTGGCCATGGTGCTGTCCGAAGGCGTTGTCGTCGGAATCCTCGCCGTCATTCTCGGCGTCGCCTGTGGCTCAGGCCTCGCCCTGCTGATCAATCTCGCCGATATCCAGATGCCAACGCCGCCAGGATCGACATTTTCGTATCCCCTGCGGATTCTCCTCAGCCCGACCATCCTGCTGATACCCGCTGGGCTGTCGCTTGTCGCGACACTGGTGGGTGGGTTCTTCCCGGCATATCGAGCGGGAAGACTACCCATCAACGAAGCGATGCAGCGCTGACAGGACACCTACTCATGAAGCACATCATTACGCTATCCATCGCGCTAGTTATGGCCACGTCATATGCGCCCCTCGGTCTCTCCGCTGCGCCTGTGGAGAGCCGGGCTGCGGAGACGGCTGCTTCCGGCGTGACCGCGCAGGCCACGACCCGGATTCTGGGAAACATGGAGTATCTCCGCGGATTTCGGGGGACGGGATTCAATTTCACTGCCGAGGTCATCACCGTCGAAAACGGCGTCACCTCCGGGCAGCATCAATTGGACGTGAAAATCAGCGATAAGGGCTATGCCCTGGTCGAAGTGCTCGCGCCAAAAAACCAGCGTGGGCGTCGTACGCTTCTGCGCGATCGCGATCTCTGGTTGTATCTGCCAACCAGCTCGAACATCATCCGCATCGCGCCGCTGCAGCGGGTGTTCGGTTCGGCTTCAATCGCCGATGTGCTCAACGTGTCCTATCTCAACGGTTATTCCATTCAATCCAGCCGTAAGTCCGCCAACGGTAATCTGCTGCAGCTGAGCCTCAAGAGCAAGGATGCCGGAGCCACCTATGCGCGCATCGACCTGGACTACGACCTCACCACCGACAGGCCGGTCGAGAGCCGGCACTACACCGTCTCCGATCGCCTGCTGAAAACAATCCAGTACAAGACATTCCGCAATTATGACGGCAGTCCGAAAGTGGAGAAAATCGTCATCGTCGACGGTATCCGCAAGTCCAGCGCGGTATGGATGAGGATGGGCGAATACGGCAAAGCGACCTATCCGGATTCGATGTTCACCAAGACGGCGCTGTCGAGAAAATGAGGATCATCGATGGAATTGACTCTGGACGAATCCAACCGCTGCATCGAGCGCCTCGCGCAGGCGGTCCCGTTCCGGTTCGTAGACCGGGTGCGTTATCTGGACGACGCGCACGTGGTGACCGAACTGCATACGCAGAGCATGCCGGAGCGCTTCGCGGATGCGGCATCGGTGGATGCCTACGCTGTACTGGAATTCGCGGCCCAATCCTCGGGTTTGATTCTGCGCGGTCGCAAGAAGGAGGGGGCGCGTGGCCTCATCGCATCGTTCCGAAGCGTGCAGTGGAAGACCCACGATGCGCTGTGTTTCCCGCTGAGCTTGGAGTCGCGGCTCGTGGATGAGCGCTGGATGTTGTTCGAGTTCGACTTCCAGGTGCATTCGGGCACGGAACTCGCAGTGATCGGGAGTATCGGCATTGTCATTGGACGCTGAGATGGAACGTATTGATCTTGATTTATTCCTGAGGCAGGTCTCGCCCTTCCGCTTCGTCGACGAAGTCGGCTTCAGCGGCGCGGACGGCCTCATTCGATCGTCTTACCGTTACGTCGGCGATGAAGCGTTCTTCGACGGCCATTTCCCCGGGGAACCGATCGTACCTGGGGTGATTCTGGTGGAAAGCGCCGCCCAGTCCTGCCGCGCTTGGCTGAACTGGCGGTTGGGCAGGAAGGCTGGCGGCTTCATCGCATCGATCGAACGGGCGAAGTTGATCAAGCCGGTCCGGCCGGGTGACGTCGTGCAGATGGAATCGAAGCCATTGAGCATCTTGGACGATGATCCGAGCGCATCGAGATTTTGCCGCTTTTCGTGCGTGTCGAAGTGCGGCGACGAAGACGTGGCGAAAGTCAGCGTAACGCTGTACCAAAGCCTTTGATGACGTGGCCGACGGCGGCGCGAGGGTCGAGTGCTCGCAGCATCGTATCCGCAGGCGCGACAAGAGCGGGACCCGCATCACGAGGATCGCCTCGTAGCGGGAGCGACAGCAGGGGCGCGTGAGGCGAACGTCTCCGGCAGTGAAATCCAACAATATCGGGAGAAGACCATGGACATCGAACGCAACGACATCATGCATTACCTCATCAATTCCCTGCTCCTTGAACGTCTTGAGCTCGCAGATGCGGGTTACGGTCCGGATGATTTTTCGGAGGACACCGCGCTGCTGAGCAAGGACGGCCTGAATCTGGATTCGGTGGATGCTTTGGATCTGCTGGTCGGTATCGAGAAGAAGTACCAGCTCGAATCTATCGAGATCAATGGCGATTTCATCGAAGAGAACTGCGCAACCATCTCGCGTCTGATCGACATGGTGCAGTCGCGCATCAGAATCCCGGCCTGATCGGGTCGCCAAGGGGGACGGAATGTCGAATCTGATCATCAACGGCGACGGGCCGATCGCCAAAGCGCTGACGGCCCGCTTCGAAGCGCAATCCCGTGAGGTACGCACATTCCGTCTGCCTGTGAACGCGGATGATGTGGAAGTCAAGCTGCATTTCGATACGTTCACAACGTCTGGCGGGCGTTACGACAATATCTATATCGATCTGACCGAAGGTTTCGATGAAATCAAGGAATTCGATGCCGATGCAGAAGCGGCAAGGGTTACGCTTGAGCGACGGCTGAAGGAATTACTCAAGGCACTCAAGTACGGGGCGCACCACATGGCCCGCGGCGATGGGGGTCGCATCTGGGTGCTGTGTTTCGATCACAGCGTCAGTTTCAGCGTGACTGCGCCTTCGAACCCGATCACCAATTACGCGGCAATAGCGGCGGTGCAGTGCCTCGCGAAGGAAGTCGCGCATCTGGACGTGCGGGTAAATCTTTTCATGATCCATCCCACCAGCGAAACCGTCGAACCGCGCGAATGGCGGCAGGCCAGGGACCATCTGCACGTCTATCGACTCAAGTACAAACCGCAGTCGGCCGAGCAGGTCTCCGAGTTGCTGCAGATGTATGCCGGGCTCCAGCATCTCTCCACAACAGGCGGCGTGATACCGGTGGGTAGCGGGATCGCCGTATGCAATATCTGAAGGACACTATGAACGCCATTATCATCACCGGTGGCACGCGCGGCATCGGCAAAGCGATCGTCGGCGCAGTCGCCGACCGGCTGTTGGCAAAGGATCCCGACCTCGGTCAGGCGCGTCTCATCGTCACTTACCGCAGCGGTGCTTCTCACGCCAAAGCGCTTGCCGATGAGCTGGATGCCAAAGGCGTCGCCGCGGATGTCCTGGCGATGGATCTTGCGTCGACCGGATCCATCGATGCATTCGTCGACCATGTGCGCGAGACCTGCGGTGCGGTACGTGCGCTGGTCAATAACGCCGGCGCAACCTACGACGGCTCGTTTCTATCGATGCCCGACGAAGGAGTGGCCAAGCTGATCGAGTCGAATCTCTCCGGCACGATCCACCTGACCGAGAGATTGCTCCCACTGTTGAAGGCGGCCAATCCTGCCGCAGTGGTGTTCGTCGCATCGGCGGCCGGTATCTACGGCAAGGCGGGCCAGGTGCCGTATGCCACCACCAAGGGCGGGCTCATAGGCTATACGCAGTTGCTGGCGAGACGGTGCGTGCGCCAAAACGTCTTCGTCAACGCGGTCGCGCCCGGATTCATCGCCACTGACATGGTGGCGTCGCTCGATCCGTCGATGTACGAACCGACTCTGCACAACGCATCGCTCGGGACGATGGGTACCCCTGAAGATGTCGCCCACGTCGTCTGCGGCTTGCTGAAGCCGGGATATGTGCAGGCGACCACGATCAAGATCGATGGCGGACATTTGCGTTGAGGAACATGATGATGGAAGAGCAGACATTCAACGATCAGATCGTCATCATCTCCGGAGTGGGGATGTTTACGCCGTTGGGGGGCAACGTGAACCAAGTATGCGATGCCGTACTCGACGGTAAGAGTTCAATCGCACCCTCGATCAACATCGATCCCAAAGA
>JANOXT010000353.1:0-2248 GCA_031418555.1 Lysobacterales bacterium
GCAGGACGTGGACAAATGGGATCCAGACATCCGCGCCCTGCTCGATCATTTCGATTTCCTGCCGCGCTGGCGGATCGACGACGTGATGATCTCGTTCGCCGCGCCCGGCGGTTCAGTCGGGGCGCACGTCGACCAGTACGACGTTTTCCTGCTGCAGGCTCATGGCCATCGGCGCTGGCAGATCGACGCCAGTGAGGCGATGGGCGAAGGCCGGCCGTCGAGCGAATTCCGCGAGGGTGTTGAACTGAAGCTGCTGCGCACCTTCCACCCGACCCACGACTGGGTGCTGGGCCCCGGCGACATGCTGTATCTGCCGCCGAACGTGCCGCACCACGGGGTGGCTGAAGACGCCTGCCTCACGTTTTCGGTCGGCATGCGTGCACCCAGCGCCGCGGAACTGTTGGGCGATTTTGTCGATACGTTGCTGGCGGATGCCGACGACTCGGTACGCTATCGCGACGATGACCTGGCGACGCCGAACGATCCGAACGAGATCGACGCCGACGCCATGCAGCGCGCCATCGCCGGGCTGAACGCCCTGCGCATGAACGACCCGGAGCGGCTGGGCGACTGGTTCGGACGATTTATGACCCTGTACCGCAGCGTCGGCGAGAGCCTGATGCCGGATCCGCCGCGGTCGCGGATCGAAATCGAGTTCGATCTGCAGCAGGGTGCGCTGCTGCAGCGCCATCCGTGGACCCGCGTCGCGTGGCGTCGCAGCGGCGATCGCAAATCAACGCTCGCAAAACTCTACGTCGCGGGACACACCCACGCCCTGCCCGTGACCGACGCCCGCACGCTGGCTGCAGCCGACACGCTGGATGGCGATACGTACGCCGCGCTTTCGGCAGAAAGCCAGTCGCTGGTGCTGGACCTGCTCGCTGAAGGCCATTACCGCCTGGACAACGAAGGCGATGACACCGGTGAGGAGCACGATGACGACGCCTGAACAACGCTTCCGGGTTGAAGTCATCGACTACGCTACCGGCGTCGACGCCCTGCGCGCGGTGCGCGAACCGGTGTTCGTGCAGGAACAGCAGGTGCCGATCGCGCTTGAATGGGACGATCTAGACCCGCTGTGCGTGCATGTGATCGCCCGCGACGCCGAGGGCCGCCCGATCGGCACCGGACGGCTCACGCCAGAGCGCAAGATCGGCCGCATGGCGGTGTTGCCCGAATGGCGCGGACACGGCGTCGGCGACGCGCTGCTGCTGGCGCTGATCGCAGAAGCCGCACAGCGGCGTTGGCCGGAGCTGCGTTTGCATTCGCAGGTGTCGGCGCTGGGCTTCTACGTGAAGCACGGCTTCGTGCCCTACGGCGAACGCTTTATTGAGGCCGGCATCGAACACCAAAGCATGCGTCGCCAGATCGGCGGACCGACCGCCATCGATACCCGCGAAGCGGCGGTCGCCATCAGCACAGCGATCATCACCGCAGCCCGCCGCGGGCTGTGCATCTACACCCGCAGCCTCGACCCGGGTCTGCTGGACACGCCGGAAGTCCTCGAAGCCATGCGTCGACTCGCCACCCGACGCCAGCGCGTGGATATCCGCATCCTGTTGCAAGACGCCGGCACGCCGCAGCGCGCGCATGCGCCGATGATCGCGTTGGGCCAGCGGCTGTCCAGCGTGTTCGGCTTCCGCGAAATCAGCGACCCGGCCGATCGCGTCTACGCGTCGGCCTTTATCGCCAACGACAGCGGCGGCTACTACTTCCGCACCCTCGGCAACCGCTTCGACGGCGAGGCCGCGCTCGATGTCGGCGGTCGCGCCCGTCAGCTGGCCGACAGTTTCATGCCGGTGTGGGAACGCGCGCGACTCTGCAGCGAGTATCGCGCGCTGCAGATCTGAGGCGGTGAGATGGAACTTTTTGTGGGAGCGGAGGCGCTGGAAGCCCGCTTTTGTGGGAGCGGCGGAAGCCGCGATGCTCCACGATTCATCAAGCACCACTGTTGACCAGATCGCGGCTCCCGCCGCTCCCACAAAAGCCAATTGCAACTGCCGATGAAGGCAGCGCCAATCAAGCTCGAATATTCAATCAACCACAACGATCAATACACGCTGCAATCAACACCTACATCGACCTCGCCCCATGCGCAGGCGTCTCCACCACCGCTGGCGCCTCGCCCTGCGCCACCACCGGCGCCACGGACGCGACGGCCACTGCAGGCGTCAGCGCACGATGCAGATCGCCCGCTTCGCGGCTGCTGAATTTCAGCGGAGTTTCTTCGACTTGTCCCATTTCGACA
>JANOXT010000354.1:0-4240 GCA_031418555.1 Lysobacterales bacterium
CAGCAGGGAAAGACCGCATGAAGCAATCACAGGGGGTCGTGCGCGCACACGCCGTATCCAGGACTGCGCAGGTCATGGCATGGCTGCGGCGCAGGCGAGGCATCGCCGCGCTTGCGGTCGTGCTGGTGGGCGCGGTCGCAACGGCGGCGCCCCTCACGCCGACCGTAGCGCCGACCTTCTGCACCTCCAGCAGCTGTTTCGATACGCTGGGCAAAGCTGAAGCATCGATGCGTAATGATCCGGCCTATGCAGGCGTTGGCCAGCTGTTGGAGCACATGGCCACCGCACAGTTGGGTCCGACCATGCTGCGCATGCAGTACTGGCTGCGCAACCGGCCTGCGGACCTGGTGCGCTCCTCAAGCTATTACGCGAGCTACGGGCTGCAGGGCAGCAGTACCGGCAGCTGCACGTCGCTCGGAGACGACCAGACCGCGTTGCCGGGATGGTGCGCGGACGAAGCGCAGGTGGTGAACTTGGGTCTGTCGCGCATACAGGCGGCTTGGGCCACTATTGGTTGCAGCGTCGGCAGCACGTCCATCACCAACGACTACGACCCGCCCGCTTTGAGCGGGACGCCCAGCACGCGTGGCATCGTCGACTATGGTGTGCGCTGGTACAAGACGACCGGCCCCTGCACCAACGGCAGCACCAAGTCGCAAACCTGGTCGGTATCGAAGCGTCGACCGCTCTACTGCCGTTCCGGGTTCGGCGCGATGTCCACGACGGTGTCCGACGCGACGCTGACAACCGCGAACCTGTGCGATGCGGACAACAAGACTGTGACCTATATCGCGATGCCGATCCTGCAGTGCGCCGCCTGCGCCGGCAGTCGCAGCCCGGTGTATCCGGCCACCGGCGAGAAGCAGCGCGCGGAGCCGGACTTCAGCTTCGCCGGGCAGACTTTCACGCGCTACTACCGTTCGATTCGCCAGTTCCGCAACAACCGCAGCTTTGCGGTGGCCTGGAACCACACCTGGAGCGACCGGATCATCGGTGGCGCGGTATCCACGCCGTATGTGCACATCGATGAGATCGGCAACTACGAGGGTTACACGCTGCTCAGCGGCAGCCGCTATCGCGGCGAAAGCTCCGTGGACCGCGTGCTGGAGCGTATCAATGCGAATGGTGTCGGCTGGCGGCTGCGGATGCCCGATGGCGAAGTACGCGAATTCGATCTGAACGGCTATCTGGTCACGGTGCGCAACCCGAACCACCCGCTCAACGATGTCGTCATCGCCTATAACGCCGACAAGGCGGTTTCGACGGTTACCGACGCCCAAGGCCGCATGCTGCGGTTCGAATACGCGAACAATCTGCTGCAGCGCATCGTGCTGCCCGACGGCACCGCCGTGGCCTATGGCTACGACGCCAACCTCAATTTGACTGCAGTCACCTATCCGGGCAACGCGACCAAGCAATACCACTACAACGAAGCAGAGCTGGCCGGCGCCGCCGACCAGCGCCATCACCTGACCGGCATCACCTCCGAAGACAGCCGGCGCTATGCCTCGTTCGGCTACGACGCGCGCGGACGGGTCACCTCCAGCCGCGTGCTGGGCACGCCCAACGAACTGACCACGGTGAGCTATCCCACCGAAGACAGCGCGATCATCCAGACGATGGAGGGCGACAGCCGCGCGTACACCATCGAGCCGGGCACCTATCGCCGTATCCTGGGCGCGGTCGATAGTGAAGGCGCCGAATCACAGACTTTTGATGCGCAGGGACGGCCGGAGACCAGCACCGACAAGCGCGGCATCGTCAGTCGTTACGAATACACGGCGGACTATCGTTCGGCCACGGTGGTCGCGGTGGGCACGCCGGAACAACGCCGTGAGGAAGTCACACGCGACCCGATCACGCGGATGCTGACCGAGCAGCGCATGCTCGACAACGCCGGTGCGCTGGTAGGGAAAAGCACGTGGACCTACAACACGCGCAATCAACTGCTGGCGGTCACCGTCTTCGACCCAGACGGCGCGACCAGCGCTACCCGCAGAACGACGATGACTTACTGTGAGGCGGCGGACGTGACCGCTGGCAGCTGCCCCTTCGTGGGTCTGGTCACCAAGATCGACGGCCCGCGCACGGGCGCCACGGACGTGGTGATCTACGCCTACCGCATGGCCGATGAGCCGAACTGCGCGGCATCGCCCGCGACGTGCGCGTATCGCAAAGGCGATCTGTGGAAAACGACTAATGCGCTGGGCCACGTCATCGAGATGCTGCGTACCGATGGCGCTGGCCGGCCGCTGTCGATGCGCGACGCCAACGGCATCGTCACCGACATGGAGTACGACCCGCGCGGCCGAATGATTGCCAGCAAGGTCCGCGGCGACAGCGACGCCAGCGAAGCGGACGACCGCATCGCCCGGATCGAGTACGACCCGGCCGGCACGGTGCATCGGGTGGTGCTGCCCGATGGCGTGTATACGCAGTTCGGCTACGACGCAGCGCTGCGGCTGACCACGATCACTGACCCGGCCGGCAACCGCGTGACCTACACGCTCAATGCGGCTGGCGAGCGGATCAGGGAAGACACGAAAGACACCAGCGGTGCGCTGCTGCGCACGCTGTCGCGGACCTTCGATGTGCTGGGCCGGCTGCAGATGCAGTCCGACGCGGAACTGCGCGCGACGCGCTTCGGCTACGACAAGGAGAACAACCTCACGCTGACCACCGATGCGCTGAGCCGCAAGACCGCCAACGGTTACGACGCGCTGGGAAGACTCAAGACCACGCTGCAGGACGTGGACGGCGTGGCCGCACAGACGCAGTTCCAGTACGACGCGCTGGACCGGCTGACCCAGGTACTCGATCCCAACGGTTTGCCGACGACCTACAGCTACAGCGGTTTCGGCGAAGTGCTGACCCAGCGCAGCCCGGATACCGGTCTGACCACATCCACGTACGACGAGGCCGGCAATCTCAAGACCCGCACCGATGCGCGCGGCATCACCGTCACTTATGGTTACGACATCCTCAATCGCGTCACCGGCGTCAGCTATCCCGACAGCAGCCGCAATGTCGCGATGACCTACGACATCGCGCCGGTCGACTGCCTCAACGGCGAGCGCTTCAACAAGGGCCGGCTGTCGGTGATGACCGACAGCACCGGCAGCACCGGCTATTGCTACGACCGTTACGGCCAACTGAGCCGCAAGCTGCAGCTGACGCAGGGCAGAACGTATGTGCTGCGCTATCTCAACACCGATCCGCGCGGAAGGCTGCCGGGACAGGACTATCTGGTCCAGAACCCGCCGCCGGGCAATCAATCCATCGGCCTGATCCACCCTGACGGCAGCAGCGTGCGGATCGTGCGCGACGCGCAGTCGCGGCCGACCGAGCTGAAGGTCACGCTGGCGACGGGGCAGACCAAAACCCTGCTGAGCGGCGCGACCTATTACCCGTTTGGCCCGGTCAGCCGCTGGACCTACGGAAATGGCCGCGTGCTGCGGCGATCGCTCAACCAGAACTACCAGCCGGGGTTCGTCGAAGACACTACGGCGGGCGGGATCAGCGAAGGCTACAGCTTCGATGCGGCGGGCAATCTGGAATCGCTGCGCAGCGCGAATCAGCTGGACCCGGCGAAGCGAAAGTACGGCTACGACGGCCTGAACCGATTGACCCAAGTCCGTGACGGGGCCAGCAACGCGGTGCTGCAGGCCTACGCGTACGACAAGACCGGCAACCGCATCAGCAGGACGGACGCAGGCATCGCGACCGCGTACATCTACGGGCCGGCGCGCCATCGGCTGACGCAGATCGGGCAGCAGAGCCGCGGCTATGACGACGCCGGCAACACGGTGCGGATTGATCGCGGCGGCAATACCGACACGCTGCCGCCTGTCGACCCGGGCGGCCCTCCAAGCACAGGAACGGCGGCCCGCAGCACGCCCCTCACAACCAGCACAGCACGCGCCGCCAGCGCCAGCGTCACCGCGGCCGTGCGCGAGTTCGTGTACGACGACGCCAACCGCATGCGTCAGGTCAGGCACGACGGCGTGGTGGCGATGAACTATCTGTACAACGGCAAGGGCGAACAGGTCTACAAGACCGGCAGCGGCAGGACGGTCGTGACCATTTATGATGAAGCGGGCCACTGGATCGGCGACTACGATCCGTACGGCAACGCGATCCAGCAGGTGATCTGGCTGGACGACCTGCCGGTGGGCCTGCTGGTGGACACGGGCGCGAACCAGAAGCTGTACTACATCGAAGCCGACGCGCTGGGCACGCC
>JANOXT010000355.1:0-6089 GCA_031418555.1 Lysobacterales bacterium
CTGCGCCTTGAGCACTCGACGCCGAACTCGGCCTTTCCCTTGCAAATCTTTATTGATAACACGCAACTGTTTTTTCTCTTCCTCAGTTGGGTATCGAAAATCTAGCTTATAGTCTTTGGCCCTGAGCGCATTCCATTCTTCAATTAACAAGTCCATATTTGGGCCAATACCAAGAATCCGGACCCAAGCCTTGGAACGTGTGATTGCAGTAAATAATCGATTCCTCACGAGTGCTGTAGCGGCCTTATCCCATCCTGAAGCGCAATCCTGAGCGTTGATAATGTAGACCATGCCCGCTTCATTGCCTTTTGCTCGAAATATACCAGTAAATGTAACCGACCCTGATTTCGTAAAAATATCTGCTGAGGTGCTTACACCAGCGAGTTCGCTATTTATTCTTTTTGAAAAAAGAACTTGCCGTGCCGGACCAACTTCTTTTTGAGTTGTTAAAGGATTAGGATTTATTACAACAATATCTTCTGGTCTTAATTCTTGTTCTTCAATATCTTCTTGAATAGCTTTAACAAGCCATGCTGTTTGGTCGTCTGAACCGTCGAACTTATGGAACTGAATAAGGTCTTGCAGCGAGGAATGATTTTCGAGAAATTCAGGAGATGTGGCTGATGTGCGCGCAAGCGTTACCCGCTGCCCCGCAGCTAGCTGACCATCCTCCACCACATAACCAACATCAGTCCAGAGTGTATCTTGGTCAAAAATTTGAACTAGGCCACGCTGCCTGTAGATGCCGAACCCCAAGGCGTGAGCAGTCGCCAACAAAGGGCGCGAGTTTCGATAGCATTTTTCTAAAATGATATCTTGCCGCGGACCATCATCTTCTTGATTCAATTGAACAAGCGGTTTTCCGTCAGCACTAGTGCCGAATATCTCCTCTGGAGGAGACACTGAAGATCCTGTTAGGGACTGTAGCTCGTCATATGCATACACAAGCCTCCCAGGTTCAGATAACGATTTATAGCAAATTCTGAGAAATTCGACAGGCAGATCCTGCGCCTCATCAATGAGCATCAAGTCGTATAAATCCACCGGCTCTTTGACTGCACTTAGGGCTTCCGCGCAAGCCCCTCCAAACTCTTTTCCTTCCCCAAACTTTCGCTTCGCTGATCCAAAATCGTAAAAAGGAACCCCATTTGCTCTGCAGAATTTATGGTAGACACCGTCCCTTTCCTTGTCTCCCGGGCCACCCCATGCATTAATTATTTCGATGCAATCCCAGTCAGGCTCAGCCCCGGTTTGCTCAATTGTAAAATTGTTGATCAGTCGTCTAAATTGTTCTTTTAAAGAACGGGTGTTAAATGTGACCGCTACCCGCCAAGCCGGGTTCTGGGCATGCAAGTAAGCAACCTTTAACGCCAACACAATTGTTTTTCCGGAGCCAGCAAGCCCACGAATGCGCTGGACACCTTCGACTGTTTCTATAACTGCTTGAGATTGATGTTGATCGAGATTGGCAATTGATTCTTCAACGCGCTTCAATTTCGCGCCGCGAGAATCGGCTTTTTTTGGCTCTCGCCTCTGTTTTCCAGCTCGAATGGACGTGATAACTTGAATTGCAGCGACTAAATTTTTGTATACATCTATAGTTGCTTCCCAGATAAATTCTTTTACTTTATCTAGAAGATTATTTCGACCCGCCAAAACATATGGCGCCTCTGTGTCTGGCTGCAATTGTTTCGCTGGCGCATATGTAACTACATTTATTTCAAACTTCAAATTTCGGCCAATCTTAAGAGCTGCATGCGGTTTAAGTCGCACTTCAAGCATTGATGCTATGTCGTCTTGACGGGACCGAAATTCACCTATATCTACACCTTCCACAAGATCAAATGCAACTAGTCCATAGACTGGGGAAATTAAAAGAGCGTCAAGTTTTATTGGGCCCGAAGGAGAGCCAATGACCGGATAGCCTAGATACAGATAGCCCTCAGCTGTCTTATCAGCCGTCAGGTCTTCAGCCAGCGATCGGGAGGAAATTGGTTTCTCCTGTGCCGAACCCCAAATGACCTCAATCACGCAATACTCCTAAATAATTAACAAAATACATTTGTTTATCAACGTATAGCTAGCTCAACCCGTCATGAGCGAAGTCTGAGGAACCTTATGCACGGACCTGACGTGGAGTGAAGTGTCTGCGGTTTTCAGCCATTCGACAATAGCCTCATTCCATAAGTGGGCCAAAACAGTGGTCAGAGTAGACTTTCCGAGGTGCGCTCCAACTTCTTCGGCCGGCCGATTTTTCGAGGACCCGCTGACCGGCCGAGCTGGGCTTCGATGGCAAGACGGAAGCGATTGGAGTCATATGCGTGTTGGCGTTGGACGTGCCGGCGAATGGCGTCCAGCTCGTCTTGATCGACCGTGTTCATGACCAGCGCGCGGTAGACGCGCAGGCGTTCCACCGGATTGTCAGACAACAACAGATATCCGGCGTGGTGCGATACCAGCGGATCGTAGATGCCGAAAGCGTTACATTGATGGCTAGACCACGGATAGTCGCCGGGATCGGCAACCATGGCGGCCCGCAGCGGATTGAGTTCGATACAACGATGACATCGCATCAAGTGGTCGCCGTCCTCGATCAGGCAAGCCTTGTAGCGTCTTTCCCAGAGCGTACCGGTGCGATGGTAGCGATCGTTGATGTAGCGCACGTAACGCCGGCCCAGCGATTGCATCACCCGGCCAACGGCGCCCACCGCCATCGGCGTGATCAGCAGATGCACATGATTGGTCATCAAGACATAGGCATGCACTGCACATTCCTCTCGCAGTGAAATCTCGCGGAGATCATTGCGATAGCGGAGATAGTCCGTCTCGTTGAAAAAGCAGGGCTGGCGGTCGTTGCCGCGCTGGATGACGTGCTGCGGCACTTCGGGCAGATCGAGTCTTGTCTGGCGAGGCATCAGGGCATCCGATGAAAACAGCCTCGCCATGCTGCCTGCTTGTGCGGCATCGGTAGATCAGTGATCTGCGCGATGCCACGTAGGGAAAGTCCACTCTGACCCGAATGGCACTTACTTAAGCTTTTTCGGGTGGCCATGGACTCTGACGGCTTCGCGAGCAACCGCACGCGGTTTCAACAAGGACACCCATAAACCAGAAATCCCCTACGCCCACCTGCGCTATTTCCTGACAGCGATTCCCCTGTTGCCGCCCTACGATGCCAGTCATGGCTCAACCACGATCCCAGCTCGTTCGGACGGACACCGCAAGCACGTTCCACTGCGTCCAGCGCTGCGTGCGGCGCGCGTTCCTGTGCGGTATTGATCGCTACACCGGCCAGTCGTTCGAGCACCGCAGGCATTGGGTACAGGCTCGGATTGCCCTCGTCGCCTCCTGCTTCGCAGCCGATGTGCTCGCCTATGCGGTGATGAGCAACCATCTGCACATCGTTGTGCACATGGACCCAACGCATATCAGCAGCTGGAACGACGAAGCGGTGGTCGAGCGCTGGCTCACGCTGTTCCCGCCTCGAAACGACAACCATCATGCCCCCGAGCATAAACGGCAACGCATTCTGCAGGATGTGCCTTACCTGACAGAAATACGCCGACGGCTGGGAGACCTGTCGTGGTTGATGCGTTGTTTGGCCGAACCAATCGCCAGACGCGCAAATGCCGAGGATTGCTGCAAAGGACGGTTCTGGGAAGGTCGCTACAAGTGTCAGCTGCTGTGCGATACGCGCGCAGTATTGGCCGCGATGGCCTATGTCGATCTGAACCCGATCCGCGCCGGAATGACTACAAGGTTGGAGGACTCCGACCACACCAGCGCACAGCAACGCATCGAACACGCCAAACGTGATCCGGCCGTGCTGATGCAATCTTTGATGCCGACATCGGGTTCGCTTTTGCGCTGTTTGCCGATTCGCGCGGGCGAGTATCTGGAATTGGTTGACTGGACCGGGCGACAACGACGTGATGGCAAGCGCGGTGTGATTCAAAAAAACGCATCACCAGTTCCGCAATCGTTGGATCCGACCAATCAGCGCTGGACCATGCGGGTGAATGCGATTGGCTCGGGTTACTGGCGTGTTGTGGGTGAGGCGCACGATTTGATAGCGGTGGCAGAGCGCATCGGCCAGCGGTGGGTCAAAGGGTTGGGCTTGGCAATGAAGATTGCCCGGCCCGCTTGATCGAGGAGGGAAATATTGTTGCCCGCTAGGGAGGATGCTGAGTGGGCAATGCTCGGTGTGGCCTGACGTGACGTCTGGCACACAGCGCATGACATCCGGGATTGATTTGCGCGAGTCGATTCAACCCGGGTATTCAGTAGCGAATGGTAGGTGTCCCCGTTTTTGATTTCCCGGTTAAGCGCACGCCTTTGATCACGGCACGTCTGCAACATATCCGACTGGCGCTTGCAGCGGGCGAGCAAGCTGCGGAAACCCATCTTGGTCATTGTCCGATCTGCCGGCCTTTGCCTGCATCGCCGCCTGCCGGCCTGCAGCAGCAGCGCGATGCCGGAGCACCGCCGCCTCCGCCTCCCGCTCCCTATCTTCAGTAGTCGGCGCCGATCCGTTCACGCCACTCGCGCGCACACCCACGCATCCACCCGCGTCGCGCCCGCGCGCAGCAATGCATCGGCGGCGGCATGCAAGGTCGCGCCGGTGGTCATCACATCGTCGATCAACGCGACATGCGCGGGTAGCGTGGCGCCTTCGCGCACCGCGAACGCGCGGCGCAGATTGCGCCGGCGTGCGGGCGCATCCAGCCGCGACTGCGGTGCGGTCTCGCGCACGCGGACAAGCACATCGTCCCGCAGCGGTACGCACAGTGCGTGTGCCAGTGGCTTGGCCAGTTCCAGCGTTTGATCGAAGCCGCGGCTGCGCAGACGCTTGCGGTGCAGCGGCAGCGGGATCAAGGCGTCCGGTCGTTCGGCGCTGCCCAGCGCCTCAGCCATCAACCCGCCGAGCAGACGGGCGGCGGCGAGGTCGTTGTGGAACTTCAGCCGCGGCAGCAGCCGGTCCAGCGGGGCTTCATAGCGGAATGCGGCGTGGGCGACGGTCAGCGGTGGCGGCCGGCGCAGGCAGTGCCCGCAGGCGGCCACTGCCATCGGCAGCGGCAGGGCGCAGTGCAGGCAAGCGCTGTCATTCCACGGCAGGGCGCTGCGACAGGCAGGGCACAGGCCTTCGACCGGGCAGGCTTCTGCGCAGACCAGGCAGTGCCTCGGCCACAGTCCGCCCAGCAGCTTGCCGAGGCGCTGGCGAAGGCCGTCCAGATAGATAGAGTTGACAGGGCTGAACATGCTTTCCAGACTGCCCGTCCCGCTGCGCACTGTCTGTCAGGAAACCCCGATGCCCGCTGTCAGTCATTCCGGTGCGCTGCGACACGATTGGACCCGTACCGAGGTTGAAGCCCTGCTTGCGCTGCCGTTCCCGGAGCTGCTGCGCCAGGCCGGCGACGCGCATCGGATGAACTTCGACCCCAGCGAAGTCCAGGTGAGCACGCTGTTGTCGGTCAAGACCGGCGGCTGCCCCGAGGACTGCGCCTATTGCCCGCAGGCCCAGCGCTACCACACCGGCGTCGAAGCGACCAAGCTGATGGACACCGATGCGGTGGTGGAGAAGGCCAGACAGGCCAAGGCCGCCGGCGCCTCGCGCTTCTGCATGGGCGCCGCGTGGCGTTCGCCGAAAGACCGCGATATTCCGAAAGTTGCCGACATGATCCGCGAAGTGAAGGCGCTGGGGCTGGAAACCTGCGCGACGCTCGGCATGCTCAGCGGCGAACAGGCGACGGCGCTCAAGGCCGCTGGCCTCGATTACTACAACCACAATCTCGACACGTCGCCGGAGTTTTACGGCGAGATCATCCAGACCCGCGAATTACAGGATCGTCTGGACACGCTCGGCCACGTGCGCGATGTCGGCATGAAAACCTGCTGCGGCGGCATCGTCGGCATGGGCGAATCGCGTACGCAGCGCGCCGGTCTTCTGCAAATGCTGGCGAACTTGCCGGCGCATCCGGATTCGGTGCCGATCAACCGGCTGGTGCAGGTGGAAGGCACGCCGCTGCACGGCACCACCGAGCTGGATCCGTTCGAATTCGTGCGCACCATCGCCGCTGCGCGGATCATGA
>JANOXT010000356.1:0-10502 GCA_031418555.1 Lysobacterales bacterium
GCCGGCGCGCGCGCCGATGCTGTTCCACTTCGGCGATACCGATCCGCTGATTCCGCCCGAAGACGTGCACAAGCATCGCGAGCATCATCCCGAAGCGGTCATCCATACCTACCCCGCCGGTCACGGCTTCAACTGCGACGAACGCCAGGACTACGCACCGCAATCCGCCGCACTGGCGTGGGGCCGCACCACTGCTTTCCTCAAGGAACATCTGCGATGAGCCGCCATTCGCGCAACGATGTACACGGTTGGCACCTGCATCCGCAGCTCGCCGACGACACCCATCCGCTGGCGCAGTTCGCCCTGTGCGAGCTGCGGCTGATGGACGATGCCAACCATCCCTGGTTGATTCTGGTACCGCGCGTGGAGAACGCGATCGAACTGATCGATCTGGACGCCGCGCAGCAGACGCAGCTGATGCAGGAGATCGACCGCACCAGCCGCGCGCTGCAGGCAGCGGTGAAACCGCACAAGCTCAACGTGGCTGCGCTGGGCAACCAGGTTACGCAGCTGCATGTGCACGTGATCGCGCGCTTTCAGGACGACATCGCCTGGCCGCGCCCGGTCTGGGGCATTGCCAGCGCGCAGCCCTATTCGCCGGAGCTGCTGATCGCCCGGATCGAAGTGCTGCGCGCCGCGCTGGGCGCATGATTCCGGCACGTTTCGAGCCGCTGGCCGACGACGCCTGGCTGATCACTGTTGAAACAGCGGGGGATGCGACAACCGATGCGCGTATCCACGCGCTTGCGTCGCATCTCCGCGCGCAGTCGCCCGGATGGTTGCGCGACCTGGTGCCGGCTTATGCCAGCCTCGGCGTGTTCTTCGACAGCGAAACCATTGATGCCGATTCCGTTTGCCAATGGCTGCGCGCGCAGTGTCGCAACGATCTTGAAACCATATCGACACCGGCATCGCCAATCCTCGACATTCCGGTCTGTTACGGCGGCAGCCATGGCGAAGACCTCGACGCGGCGGCGAGCGAACTCGGCATCGATCCGGCTGCGCTGATCGCAGGCCACACCGCATCGATCTACACGGTTGCGATGATCGGCTTCGCGCCGGGTTTCCCGTATCTGGCCGGGCTGGATCCCACGCTTGCCTTGCCGCGGCTCGCGACGCCACGCACGCATGTGCCCGCAGGCAGCGTCGCCATCGGCGGCGCGCAGACCGGCATTTATCCGAATGCAAGCCCTGGCGGCTGGCGACTGCTCGGGCGCACGCCGCTGCGGCTGTTCGATGCGCAGCGCGACCCGCCATCGCTGCTGATGCACGGCGACCGCGTGCGGTTCATCGCGATCGATGCCGACGCCTACGCGCGGCTGGGGCGCGGGACATGATGCTGCACGTGCTGCACGGCGGTGCGATGACCCTTGTGCAGGATCATGGCCGCGCCGGCTGGCGTCATCTGGGCGTCGCGCATGCGGGCGCACTCGACCCCGCGCAGGCCGCGCTGGCGAACCGGATGGCCGGCAATGCGCACGGCGCAGCGGTACTGGAACTGACGTTGAGCGGGCCGACGCTCGACATTGCGCAGCCCGTCCGCATCGCGATCTGCGGCGCGATGATCGATGCGCATTTCGAAGACGCGCGCGCGCAGCAGCATCCGGTGCCCTGCGGACGGCCGGTGACGCTGCCTGCAGGAATGCTCAGGCTGGGCGCGATCCCCAGCGGCATGCGCGCATGGCTTGCGGTCGCTGGCGGCATCGATGTGCCGCATGTGCTGGGCAGCCGCAGCACCGATCTGCGCGGCGGTTTCGGCGGTCTGCATGGACGCGCGCTGCGTGCGGGCGACACGCTGCCGCTGGGTGCGCATGCTGCCATCGAAACGACATCGCTGCATGCACCCGGCTGGTGGATCGCATTGGACGATCGCGCAGCCGCGCACCGTGAAGCGGTCCGCTATGTGCCGCGCGACCCGATGGCCCCGCGTGCTTTGAGCGAACGCACGTGGGCAGTCGATCCACGCAGCAACCGCCAAGGCCTGCGCTGCGCTGGCGCAGCGATCCCTTCGATATCCGCAGCGCCGCTGTCGGCGCCGGTCGCCCCGGGCACCATTCAATTGCCGCCCGACGGCCAGCCCATCGTGCTGCTGGCCGATGCCCAGACCGTCGGCGGCTATCCGCGCATCGGTCATGTGATCGCCGCCGATCTGCCGCGCCTCGCGCAGCTGCGCGGAGGCGATACGCTGCGGTTCATCGCCGTGGATGCCGCCGCCGCACGCGCCGCGGCGCTGCGCCGACGGGGCGAGATCGCGCGGCTACACTGGGCGCTCGATTGCGCCCTCGGCAATTCACCTGAATTTTCACCTGAATTTTCACCTGAATTGTCACCTGAGTTTTCAGCGGAGCCCTGATACCCCCATGCCGCGCATCGATGTCAACTGCGATCTCGGCGAAGGCTGCGGCAACGACGCCGCGATCATGCCGTGGATCACCTCGGCGAACATCGCCTGCGGCGCGCATGCCGGCGACCCGCAGACGATCCGCGAAACCCTGCGTCTGTGCCGTGCGCACGGCGTGGCTGCCGGCGCGCATCCCGGCTACGACGACCGCGAACATTTCGGCCGGCTTGAGCGGTCGCTGCCGCATGCCGGACTGGTGGCGCTGGTGCGCGATCAGGTTGCGCTGGTGGATGGCATGGCGCGCGAAGCGGGTCTGCGCTTGCGCCATGTGAAACCACATGGGGCGCTGTACAACCAGTCCGCGCGCGATCTGGACACCGCGATGGCGGTCGCCGAGGCCGTGCGTGCGTACGATCCATCGCTGCTGCTGATCGGGCTGTCGGGCTCGATGTCGATCCGTGCCGCGGAAGCCTGTGGCCTGCGCACGGCGCATGAAGTGTTCGCCGAACGTGGCTATGCCGCCGATGGCCGCCTGCTGCAGCGCGCCGTGCCCGGTGCGGTGCTGGAACCGGACGCCGCCATCGCGCAGGCGCTGGGTTTCGTACTGCGCAGCGAAGCTGCGTTGCGCGACGGCGGCACGCTGCATCGCCAAGCCGACACGCTGTGTCTGCACGGCGACCGCGCCGATGCTGCTGACCTCGCACGCACCCTGCACACTGCGCTGACCGCGGCGGGCGTGCGTCTTCAACCGCTTGAGCACTGACATGACCGACCCTGCGATCAACTATTGGCCCCTGCTGGGCGTGCTCGCTGTGGTGCTCGGCTTTCTGCTGCGTTTCAACACCGCGCTGGTGGTGTGGCCGCCGGCTTTGTGGCTGGCTTGGCGGCGACACTATCGCCGCTGGAGGTGATCGATATTCTCGGCAAAGCCTTCACCGAGAAGCGCTTCCTGCTGCTGTTTCTGATCACGCTGCCGGTGATCGGTCTATTGGAACGCCATGGCCTGAAGGAACACGCGCAGTCGTGGATCGCGCGCCTGCGCGGCGCGACGATGGCCCGGCTGCTTATCGTCTATCTGCTGATGCGCCAGCTCAGCTCCGCGGTTGGCCTGACCAGTCTGGGCGGCCATCCGCAGGCGGTACGTCCGCTGCTGGCGCCGATGGCCGAAAGCGCCGCGGAAGCTGCGCACGGCGCGCTGCCCGACGACGAACGCAAACGGATCCGCGCGCTGTCGGCGGCGACCGACAACGTCGGTCTGTTCTTCGGCGAGGATCTCTTTGTCGCCTTCGGTGCGGTGCTGCTGATGCAGTCGTTCTTCAAGGACCACGGCATTGAACTGGGGCCCATGCAGATCGCGAAATGGGGCGTCCCCACTGCGATCTGCGCCTTCGTCATCCATGCTTGGCGGATCCGTCGCTTCGAGCGCGCGCTGTCCTCACGGCTGGCCGCGAGAACCGCAGGCGATGAAGCGGAAGCCGACGCATGATCTCGATGACCGGCGTTTACTGGCTGCTGGGCGCGTACGTCGCTGCGCTGGCATGGCGCGGCTTCCGCGATGTAAGCAATCCACGCCGTCACACCACCGCGCTGTTCTGGGCGCTGCTGGCGCTGCTGCTGTTCGCGGCCGACCGTATGCCGGTGCGCGCGGTCGGCGTGTGCGTGATCGCGCTGGTGCTGCTGGCCGGTTTGGGGGGATTGCGCATGGGGCGTTATCGGGAGACCAGCCCCGAAGACAAACGCGGCGAAGCGCAGCGGCTGGGCAATCGCCTGTTCTGGCCGGCGCTGCTGATTCCCGCCATCACCCTGACCGGCACGCTGACGCTGAAATACGTCGTATGGGACGGCAAACCGCTGTTCGACAGTGCCAGCACCATCACGCTCGCGTCGTTGGCCGCCGCATGCGCAATCGCGCTCGCCGCCGCATGCAGACTCACCCGACAAACGCCGTGGAGCGCGGTGGAACAATCGCGCAGGCTTGTCGACGCCATCGGCTGGGCGGCGCTGCTGCCGCTGCTGCTGGCGACGCTGGGCAGCGTGTTCGATGCCGCGGGCGTCGGTCAGGCGGTCGCGGGCCTCGTGCGCTCTACCATCCCCGTAGACAACGCATTTCTGGTCATCGTCGCCTACGCGCTGGGCATGGCGGTTTTCACGATCATCATGGGCAATGCTTTCGCTGCGTTCCCGGTGATGACCGCAGGCATCGCGCTGCCGCTGCTGGTGCGGATGCACGGCGCCGACGCCGCGTCTGTGGCCGCCATCGGCATGCTGTGCGGCTATTGCGGCACGCTGATGACGCCGATGGCGGCCAATTTCAATCTGGTGCCCGCCGCTTTGTTGGAGCTGAAGGATCCGTACGGCGTGATCCGCGCGCAGTGGCGCACGGGCGCGCTGCTGCTGATGTGCAATATCGTGCTGATGTATCTGATCGTGCTTCGGTGAGCATGGCGTGATGAGCATGGCGTGATGAGCAGACAACCGCAGCCGACCGTGCTGTTGACGGGTTTCGATCCGTTCGGCGGCGACAGCATCAATCCGAGCTGGCTGGCGGTCGAACGCCTGCACGGCGAAGTCATCGCGGAGCATCGCGTCGTCGGGGTGCAGTTGCCGACGTCGTTCGCTCGTGGCCCGCGCGCGTTGCGCGCTGCTATCCGCAGACATACGCCGTCGCTGATTCTCTGCGTCGGTCAGGCCGGCGGCCGTGCGGCGCTGTCGCTGGAGCGAGTCGCGATCAACGTCAACGATGCGCGTATCGCCGACAACGACGGTGCGCAGCCGGTCGATACGCGGGTCGTGCGCGGCGGCCCGACCGCGTATTTCACCACGCTGCCGATCAAGACCATGCTGGC
Source organism: Lysobacterales bacterium (assembly GCA_031418555.1). GTDB lineage: Bacteria > Pseudomonadota > Gammaproteobacteria > Xanthomonadales > Xanthomonadaceae > Lysobacter_I. Next base: position 5,188 of record JANOXT010000356.1, read on the forward strand.
GGAACTGCATGCCGCCGGCATTCCCGCCGACATTTCCCAGACCGCAGGCACCTTCGTCTGCAACGCCGTCTTTTATGCATTGATGCATCGGCTGGCCAATACTGCGACCCCTGCACGCGGCGGATTCATTCACATTCCGTACCTGCCTGAGCAGGCAGAGTCGCATCCGGGCACAGCCAGCTTGCCGCTGGAAACGGTCATTGCCGGGCTGCGACTCATCGTTACTGCCGCAGTGCGCGCACGCAAGGACCGTCGCATCGCCGCCGGCGCCACGCATTGAATATCACCCCACCCCCCATTTCCCATCAGGTCATCGCCATGCGCATTTTCGCTTCCACCCTATTGTTGGCTGTCTGCGTCGCCGCCATGCCCATCGCGCATGCGGGCATGCTGGAGAAAAAACCCGAGCTCGCCGCCGAAGAAGCCGCGAAGGAACAATTGCCGGCGGTGACCATGTGGATCAGCGCAAGCTGGGGGTTCCGCAATCAGGGCGCGGCGAACAATCTGACCAAGTCCCACACAGCATTCGCCCAGCGCGGTTACAAAGTGCTCAGCGTGCAGCCCTATATCGAAAACGGCGATCTGCAGGGTTTTTTCGTGACTTACCAGAAACCTTGAGCGTCTACTCGAAATCTTTGGCCTGCTCGGAATTCTTGAGGAGTTTGAACGCTATATCCATTCGCAGGATGGCCTTCAGGCTCGGTCTCTTCAGAGCACCAACACCTGCTCGGGGCTGAAGCCCCTCCTGCGCGCGCATCGAGATTGCAGTCAAACCTGTGCTGGCCGTGTCGATAGCGCGGGCTTGAAGGGCTTCAGATCTGAAGGACTTCAGACCTGGTGGCTGAACCACTGCGGATAATTCCGCCACCGCCCGACCGAGCGGCTATGCACCGGTTGGCGCACCTGCCAACGGCTGAGCGTCTGCACCGAACGCCCGCTGCAGTGAAACTCCAGGCACTGGGCGTCCCATGGCAGCCCGGCGAAGTGGATCAACCGGCGCGCCTGCGCTTCGGGATCGGCCACCACCTCTTCGTAATGCACTTCGAGCAGTGGCAGGGGCGATACCCTCTGCCAGTGACGCATCAATCGTTCCTGGCCATCGATAAAAAAACCGATGTCGTCGAGATCCGTGGCATAACTCGACAGCGGCGAAAAACTTTCGCTGAAGATCGACAGCGCGACATCGCGCGGATCGCGGCGGCACCAGACGATGCGCGCATCGGCGAACAGCATCGCGATCAGGCCGATATGCAAGAAGTTGTAAGGCTGCTTGTCTACGAGCCGGATCGCATCATCGGGGGCCTGCTTCGCGGCTGCGCGCAAAAAATCGGCGGCATGTCCCTGCAGCCATGCTGCATCGAACTGTGCGGCATCCTGCGGCCACACCAGCCCGGTGCGCTCGAACGCGTGCTGCGCGATGGCGACGATTCCAGTCATCTCGCCACAGCCGTACACCTGCGGATGGGCGGCGAGGATCTGTTCAACCAGCGTCGTCCCGCTGCGCGGCATGCCAACGATGAAGACAGGGCGTTCATCGCGCAATGCATCGCGATGACGCGATTGCAGCAGTTGCGGCGTGAGGGATTCGATCGCTGTATCTATTTTCGACGAAAATTCGGCACGGTCGAATGCAGGATCCACGCGCTGCCTGATCGCGTTCGCCGCCGACCAGTGCCGCGCTGCTTGCGGATACTCACCTCGTGCGTCGTCGCGTTTGCCCAACACATAATGCAGATAAGCCTGCTCGTTCTCGGAGACGGTTGCCTGTACAAGCATCGCATCGGCTTCGCGCACCATATCTTCAGGCGATTCGGCACGCAGCAAGGCGATGGACGCCGCAAGCGGATCGCTCCAGCCCGGTCGCAGCGCATGCGCGCGTGCATATGCCTCCCGCGCCTGCGCGGCATCGCCAAGATCTTCTACGACCCAACCCAGTTCCATCCACAGTGCCGCGTCGTCGGGAAAGCGTTCCAGGGCGGCGCGCACGACAGTCAGCGCAGTCTGCGGATCGCCCAGCCGGCGACGGCACTGCGACAGGCGCAGCGACAGCATCGGATCATGGCCCTGCCCGCCATCGGCGATGCGCCGGTAGATCGCCAGCGCCTCTGCGTGATGCTCCAGGGCGTATTCGGCTTCGGCCAGTGCGCGCAGGATCAGCGACTGCGCGGGCGCCAGCGCATCCGCGCGCCGAAATGCGACCAGCGCTTCTTCGTCGCGATGCTGGGTGTACAGCCCCATGCCGAGCAGATACCAGGCATCGGGCATCGCGGGCTGCAGCGCGGTGACCCGCCGAAACGCTTCCACCGACTCATCGGCATGCGCGCTGGATGCGAGCAGCTGCCCGAACTCCATCTGCAGGGCGACCGAATCGGGTTGAAGAGCGACCGCAGTGCGCATGGCGTCGATCGCAGCATCGAGGTGACCGCCCATCTGCGCGGCCACTGCGCGGGCGCGATGCAACGCAGGGTCTTGCGGCATGCGCAGCGCCAACAGCGACAGCGCATGCCCAGCGTCCTGCAGACGCGACTGTTGCAGCAGCGCATAGACCCCGGCAAGCGCATCCGAAGGTGGCGACACTTGGGGACTCACGTCCGCGGCAACGTCACGCCGGTCTGTCCCTGATACTTGCCGCCGCGGTCCTTGTACGAAGTCTCGCAGACTTCATCCGACTGGAAAAACAGCATCTGCGCGATGCCTTCGTTGGCGTAGATGCGCGCGGGCAGCGGCGTGGTGTTGCTGAATTCCAGGGTGACGTGGCCTTCCCACTCGGGTTCCAGCGGGGTGACGTTGACGATGATGCCGCAGCGGGCATACGTGCTTTTGCCCAGGCAGACCACCAGCGTATCGCGCGGGATCCGGAAGTATTCGACCGTGCGCGCCAGCGCGAACGAGTTCGGCGGAATCATGCACTGGTCGGCGGTGATGTCGACGAAGCTGCCGCTGTCGAAATGTTTGGGATCAACGATCGTCGAATTGATATTGGTGAAGATCTTGAACTCCCGGGCGCAGCGCACGTCGTAGCCGTAGCTGGACGTGCCGTAGCTGACGATCCGCTGGCCGTCGGCGGTGTGCTTGATCTGTCCCGGCTCGAACGGCTCGATCATGCCGTGCTGCTCGGCCTGGCGGCGGATCCAGCGGTCGCTCTTGATGCTCATGCAATCGTCCCAAGGCCGTGGGGCCCGTCTTCAGTGATAGTCAGGGGCGGCATTCTAAGGGATACCGCCCGTTCGCCCGAATAAACGGCACCCGGCGGCCTAGCTCAAACCAGCTGCGCGCCGATCTCGGATTTCACACGTGGCCGCTTATCCAGTTCGGCAAGCAGACGCTGCGCGACATCGCGATAAGCCTGCGCGGCGGCCGATTCAGGCGCAGCGCGCACCACCGGCGTGCCGGCGTCGCCCTGCTCGCGGATCGCAAGCTCCAGCGGCAGCGAACCCAGCAGCGGTATCCCGTATTGCGCGGCCATGCGTTCGCCGCCGCCATTGCCGAACAGGTGCTCGATGTGTCCGCAGTTCGAGCAGACATGCTGGGCCATGTTCTCGATCAAACCCAGCACCGGAACGTGCACTTTCTCGAACATCTTCAGCGCCTTGCGGGCATCGAGGGTGGCCACATCCTGCGGCGTGGTCACGATCACCGCGCCGGCGACCGGAATTTTCTGCGCCAGGGTCAGCTGGATGTCGCCGGTACCCGGCGGCAGATCGACGATCAGGATGTCCAGCCCCTCGCCATCGTCGCCGCCCCAGCGGGTCTCGTTCAAGAGTTGGGTCAGTGCCGAGGTCGCCATCGGGCCGCGCCAGATCATCGGCGTGTCCTGTTCGACCAGAAAACCGATCGACATGGTTTCGATGCCATGCGCGCGCATCGGCACGATCGACTTGCCGTCGGGGCTGTCCGGACGGCCGGACAGACCCAGCATGGTCGGGATACTAGGGCCGTAGATGTCGGCGTCCAGCAGCCCGATGCGGGCACCAAGATCGGCCAAGGCCACGGCCAGATTGACCGACGTGGTCGATTTGCCGACCCCGCCCTTGCCCGAACCAATCGCGATGATGTTGCGGATCCGGGGCAACGGAACCAGCTCGGGCTGGACGGCGTGGGGGGCGATTCTCAAGGACTTGGGCACATTCATTGCACCATTGTGTCGGTACGGCTCGCCTATGGCCAGACCGGGTATAAAGGACTAACCCTGACCAGCGCAATCGGGATACTCGAAACAAGACCTGGCACCCATGATTCAATCATCAAGGCACACCAGGATCAATGCCAGTTGTCTCGACGGCAGCCGACCTGGCCTGAGCTGACGGTGCCGGTGCCGGCAAGAGCGCTCGCGCCGTCAGTATCCGCATGTCTGAGAATGGATGGGGCTGTGCCATTACCCCGACTGGTCGCGGTGGCAGATTGAGACCTGCAGGAAAGCCATAGTCGGTACTGACCAGTAACAGCTCCTTGGGCAGCGGACCGGGCCCGATATCAAGCGAGACAGCGACACCGCTATCGGATACGGCAAAACCGCGCAACTGCCATGGCCACGCCGCGGACTTAACCGGCAGAGGCGTCTCCAGCGCTTTGCCTTCGACATGCAAACCACGTAGATCCACCCCGCCAGGCACATACAAGCTGAGTATGTCGCTTCCACCGTCCACGCGTATTCGCAAATGCAAGCGGCGCAAGTCACCTCGCGGCTCTACTCGGAGTGATTCGATCTGCGGCATGGACATGGGCGCCAGCGCAGCAAGCCTGTTGCCTCGGAGCGGTGCGCAGCGGGTGTGCAGCACTGTCTCGGGTGCATAGTTGTTCTGCGGCAGCATCTGCGGATCGTCGCCCATCACCTCACGCCACCAAACAGTAGGTACCTGATCGGTACTAGCCAAGCAATCGACGTGCTGTATCCGATCATGCAACACGAACACGCCGGAGGGCTGCGGATAGCGCGCGTCGAAGGGGTTGCGCAAGGCCAGTATGATCGCGAGCGCCATACCGGCGACGGCCAACCCAGCGCCGATGCGCATGGCACTTGGTGTCAACCACAGGGCCGCCGATGCCAGAAACAGCAACAGCAATGGCAGCGAACCGATCAAAGGCACAGACGCACCTATTGCGAGATCGAGGTTGACAGCCAGCACGCCCAAAATCAGCGTGGAGATAATCGCAGACAGCGCGAAGGCGAATATCGTGGTCCATCCGTTTCTCTCCGCTGCGAACGCATGTGCGATGCCGAACACGAGCAATGGCCAGACCAACACGTTCGCCGCACCCGGTATCACGATGACAAACGACCAGGCCAACGCCAACAACAAGAGGTTGGCGCCATG
>JANOXT010000357.1:0-3713 GCA_031418555.1 Lysobacterales bacterium
GTCAGCGCACCGCCGATGATGGCGGCGCTGAGTTCGCCCAGACTGTAGCCCAGCAGATATTCCGGCTTGGCGCCGGCTTCCATCAACACCCGCGCCAGGCTGTACTCGAACGCAATCAGCGCCGGATTGGTGTATAGCAGACGGTCGAACGGTATGCCTTTGTTGCCGTCCCGATACAGCAGGTCGCACAGCGAGCAGCCGATCAGCGGCGCTGCGATTTCGTCGCAGTGCTCCATCCACATCCGGAACCGCGGATGCCGGTCGTAAAGCTCGCGCCCCATCTGATAATACTGCGAGCCTTGACCGGAGAACATGTAGACGACAGGCAGGCGCATGTCCGATCAAGCCGCCGAAAGTTCGTCGAGGTCGAAGTAGCCGTTGAAGCCTTCCATGTAGACGGCCGCACGATGACCGAACAACACGATGGCCGGGGTGCGCGTGGTGAGATCGCCGTGGTCTGCCACCTGCGATGTGACTCGGGTGCCGATCGCATGACGGCTGTTCCAGGCCGCGACTTTCTGTTCGGCGAGCGCGAAGTGATCGCCGTTCGCTGCTTTCGCGGGCGCCGGGTTTGCGGCTTCGGCGGGCCGGCTCTCCGGTTTCGCCGGCACTGGCACGGGTGCAGTCTTCTCCGCGGCGGCCTTCGCGGCGATCTGCTTGATCTTGAGAATCATTTTCGCAAGCACGTCACCATGGCCGATCTCGATGAACTCCATATCGTCCGACAGCGACATCAGGTGATGCATCGTGTCGCTCCAAAGCACGGTGCTGTGGATCTGCCTGGACAGGTATTCGACGACGGCGCCATCCGGATAAGCTTGCGCGGTCAGGTTCGCGATCACCGGTATCTTCGGCTTCGAGAACTTGCGCTTCTTGAGGTAGGTCTCGAATTTCTGCTGCGCGGGGATCATCAGCCTGGAATGGAACGCGCCGCTGGTGTTGAGCGGGACGTACATCACCTTGTCGAACTGGAAGATATCCTGGCATGCGGCGATATCGGCGACCGACCCGGAGATGACGATCTGCAGCGGCGTGTTGTAGTTGGCGATATCGACGTTGTCGAGCCCTTTCTCCTTGAGCAGGCACTCGATCTGATCGCGGGTGGCATTGACAATGGCGGCCATTGCACCGTCGGTGGCTTGGCTCATCAGCTCGCCGCGCTTCTTGACGAGCTTCAACCCGGTCTCGAAGTCGAAACATTCGGCCGCCAACAGCGCGTTGAATTCGCCGAGGCTGTGGCCGGCGAGGTAATCAGGCGTCTCGCCGGTGTCCTTGATCCTTTTGTAGTACGAAAACGCATTGACCACGTACAGCGCGGGCTGTGTGAACTGGGTCTTGCCCAGCTCGCGCTGCGGGTCGTTCAGGCACAGCTCCTTGATGGAGTAGCCCAGAATGGCGTTGGCTTTGGCGGTCAGTTCCGGAAACTCGTCGAACAGGCTGCCGCCCATTCCGCGCGCCTGCGAGCCCTGTCCTGGAAACATGTAGGTTTTCATCAAATTCTCCTGAAAGTAGCGTGTGTTTGGCGAATCGCAGTGATCAGCAGCGTTGCAGGCAGACTGCGGTGTTGATGCCGCCGAAGCCCATGCTCATATTGAGTGCGCGTTCAACGACGTGGTCCACAGCGGCCGCACCCACCCAACGGAATCCCGCGTCCATAGGGTTTTCTAGATTGCGCGACGGATGTAGCCTGCCTGCCTGCATCTGCAGCATGATCGCGATCAGTTCGACCATGCCCGCAGCGCTGAGTCCGTGTCCAACCAGCGATTTGGTCGTATTGATGTATGCGTGATCCAGACCGCAGGCGCGCAGCGCAGCCAGCTCGGTCTTGTCGCCGACAGCCGAAGCGGTGCCGTGCGGATTGACGTAATCGATCGCATCCGCAGCAAGTCCTGCCATCGCCAATGCGCGCTGGATGACGGTCACCTCGCCTTCCAGCGATGGATTTGGATTGCGGTTGGCGTCCCAGGCCATCGCCCAGCTTTTCAACTCCGCATACGGCGGCGCTGCATCGGGCTTGATGTCCTCCGCGCGCCGCACGACGATCGCGCCGCATGCTTCGCCGAAGATAAAGCCATCACGATCCCGATCGAACGGCCTGCAGGCCAGTTCGGGTTGATGTGCGAATCGGTCCGACCCCATCGCGCCGAGCGAGCGGAACGCCTGACATTCGAAAAACGACAGATCCATCAGCGCACCGAGCGCGATGCAGACATCCACTTGCCCAGAACGGACCGCCTCTGCCGCCTGTATCGCCGCCAATTGGCCACTCGCAGACGCACCGCCAACAGTGATGGCAAGCCCGCGAATACCGAACGCTTCGCTGCAGATGCCGCACAGATCGGTATCCATGAAGGTCATCGCATGCGTCGGACGCAGGAAATCAACCTGATCGTGATATCTGAGCTGGTTCAGCACCAGCTCGCGCTGCTGCATGTTCGATCCACCGACAATCAAGCCAATCCGCTGCGGATCGACATGGGCTAGTCCCGCGTCTTCCCAAGCCTCATGCAGGGTCGCAAGCGCCACCTGTGCGGACCAAGACGCGTTGCGCAACTTCGCCATCGGGATCCCATCTGGCATCCTGAGATCGGCGATCTCCGCACCGATGAATGACACTGCGGCATCGTCGGTCGCAGACGGCTTCTGGCGACCGGGACGCTGCATCACCGCAAACCTGTGCTCGCCGGCCAACAGCGCGTCGATAAACGCGCGACGGCCCTGGCCGATCGACGCAGTGACGCCGATGCCAGTGACGACGATGCGCGCGGCTTCAACGCTTGGCATGCAGCAATCCCGCCAACTCGCCCATGTTCTCGGCCTTGGCGACCTCGATCATCGGAATTTTCAGCGACAGCGATTCGAGCGTCAGCATCACGATCTCCGAGCGGTCGATAGAATTTGCGCCGAGTTCGCGCAGGGAATCCGAGAACTGGAACGCGTGGTCGTCCAGGCCGGGCAGAACTTCGCGCGTGTGGCCAACGATGATGGCGAAAATATCTTCAATAGTCATGGCAATTTCTCTTGATTGGGGGTGCGGCTTCGTTCCAGGAAAGTGTTCGAAATCGCGTGTATGCGACAGCGTGGGTGTTCGTCCGGCAACGTCAAGCGCCGAACAGCGTGGCGATCTTCGATTTCACCTCGGGCTGCGCGAACGTCACCGTATGCATGGCAACCTCCTGCGCGATCGTGGCCGGCAGCGCTTGCCGCAGCGGTGCGCTGAGATGATCTTTAAGCGCGACCAGCGAGACCCGGGGTTTCTCAGCCAGCGTTTGCGCGAGATCCAGCGCATGCGCCATCACTTTGTCGCGCGGAACCACGGGAAACGGCATCCCGCGCTGCTGCAGCTCCTCACCTCGGTAATTGTTTGCAGTGAGCATCATTTCCGTCGCCAGACCGAGCCCCAGTTTCTGCGGCAGGATGAACGTCGCGCCCATCCCCGGGGAGAAACCGTAGCGCATGAAATTGGCGGTGTAGATGTTCTCGCGGCCCAGTACGACCAGATCGGCGAACATGCCCAACACGAATCCACCGCCGATGCCGTGGCCTTGCATCGCGGAGATCACCGGCACCGGACAGTGCAACGGAAGGCTGTACAGCGCGCGATCCGTGAACGCGCCGCGTCCGTCCGAGAGACTCATCAGCTGTTCCTGCGTACCGCCGCTGGCGAAGTAATTGTCATAGCCGGTCAGCATGACCACTTTGCAGTCCGGCAG
>JANOXT010000358.1:0-11718 GCA_031418555.1 Lysobacterales bacterium
GTGATTTCCAGATCCGCTCCCGGATTTCTCATGGAAGCGCATAACGGCCTGTCCGCCAAGCTTGCGGAGGAAGGCGGGTTTCGTGGTTTATGGGCGTCTGGTTTGACGATCTCGGCCAGCATGGGTTTGCGCGACAGCAATGAGGCGTCGTGGACCCAGGTGCTGGAAGTGATGGAATACATGGCCGATGCCGTGTCGATCCCGATTCTGGTCGATGCCGACACGGGGTACGGCAACTTCAATAACGTGCGCAGGCTGGTCCGCAAATTATGCGATCGCGGCATTGCCGGCGCTTGCATCGAGGATAAGCTGTTCCCGAAGACCAATTCGTTCATTGGCGAAAACCAGCCGCTCGCTTCGATCGACGAGTTCTGCGGTCGTATCAAAGCCGCCAAAGACAGTCAGAGCAATGACGACTTCGTAGTCGTCGCCCGGGTCGAAGCATTGATTTCCGGCATGTCGATGGAAGAGGCGCTCAAGCGCGCCGAGGCCTACCGTGCCGCCGGGGCGGACGCGATTCTGATCCACTCCAAGAAATTGGACGGCGCGGAAATCATCGAGTTCGGGCGACGTTGGGACCGCCGTGCGCCGCTGGTGGCAGTGCCCACCACGTACTATAGGACGCCCGTCAAGACGCTGCACGAGGCGGGCGTTTCGGCAATCATCTGGGCCAACCACAGTCTGCGCGCGTCCATCACAGCGATGCGCAAGACGATTCGCGAGATCTACGAGGCGCAGTCGATCGACGGCATCGAAGGTAATATCACTTCAGTGAAGGAAATCTTCCGTCTGGTGGGCTGCGACGAGCTGGAGGATGCCGAATCGCGCTATCTGCCGAGGATCGAGCCACCGCGCGCGATCGTCCTCGCGGCTTCTCGCGGCAATCTGGGCGAGTTGACCGAGTCGAAACCCAAGTGCATGGTCGAACTATACGGTGTGCCCTTGCTTGAACGTCAGGTGGCTGCCCTGCGCAAAGCTGGTGTCGGTCAGGTGACGGTGGTGCGAGGCTTTCTGAAGGAGCGCGTCTGCGTTGCCGGAATCGCCACCATCGACAACGACCGCTACGCTGAGACCGGAGAAGCCTATTCGCTGTACTGCGCCCGCGACGTTCTTGTCGCCGGGACGGTCATTGCGTACGGCGATGTGCTGTTCCGGCAGTTCATTGCCGATGAGCTCATCGAAGACGAATCGGAGATCCTGCTGGCTGTCGATGCATCGAAGAAGCGCTGCGCGGACGGCCGGGTACAGGATCTCGTTGCGTCCGACCGGAGCTTCGTGTCTGACTTCCTGGAGGTGACGGCGACATTGCGCGACATGTCGGCAGACATTCCTGCGCAGGATGTGTGCGGAGAATGGATCGGTCTGGCGAAAGTCGGCGCGAAGGGTGCGGAGTGGGTCGTCGAGGAACTGGAGCGGCTGCGCGAGGAAGGGCTGCTGGAAAGTGCCGACATGCCCATGCTGTTCACCCGTCTTGCGCGGCGTCATCCGGTAAGGATCCTTTATTTCTCCGGTCATTGGATGGATGTGGATTCGCTCCCGGATCTAGCCGTCGCGCAGCTGTTTGTCCACCATGATTGACGCCAGGGAATTTCTGGCCTCGGCGCAGGCGCATGGCTACGACTTCATGACTGGAGTGCCGTGCAGCTTCATGACGCCGTTGATCAATAGCGCCATCGCATCCGACACGATGCGCTACGTCGGTGCGACCAGCGAAGGAGAAGCCATGGCGATCGCTGCGGGCGCCTGGCTGGCGGGGCGCAAAACGATCGTGATGATGCAGAACTCAGGGCTGGGCAACGCCGTCAATCCGCTGACATCATTGAACGCGCCGTTTCGCATCCCCTGCCTGCTGATGGTGAGCTGGCGTGGGCGGCCAGGAATCGCCGACGAGCCGCAGCATCATCTGATGGGCAGTATCATGCATGGCCTGCTCGAACAGATGCGCATCGCCCACAGTCCGTTCCCCGATGACGCAGCGAAGATATCGCGGGCTCTCGCACTTGCGGATGGGTGCATGCGGCAAACCTCCTTGCCTTACGCGTTTGTGGTCAACCAGGGGGATTTCGCAGACGAACCGATGAGCGAGCGCCACACACGGCGACGCGCAGCCGGAAGCGCCGTCAGCTTCCTGAGGGGCGGCACGCTGTCCAAGCGGTCCGAAGCGTTGAGCGCATTCCTCGAACTCGAGCATGAGGCCGCGGTGATCGCTTCCACCGGCAAATGCGGCCGGGAGCTGTTCACTCTCGACGATCGCCGCCATCATCTCTATCAGGTGGGCTCGATGGGATGCGCCTCGGCGATGGGACTGGGGCTGGCGCTGAACACGGATCGGCGAGTGGTGGTGATCGATGGCGATGGTGCCGCACTCATGAAACTGGGCAATCTGGCAACGATCGGCGCATACGCGCCTGCCAATCTGATTCACCTGCTGCTCGACAACGGCGTGCACGATTCCACCGGCGCGCAGCCAACCGTGTCATCCACGGTCGCCTTCGCCGATGTGGCGATCGCATGCGGCTATACGTTCGCTGCGAGCTGCGACGATCTAAACGGCCTGCGCGAAGCGTATGCCATGGCGCGCGATGCGGATGGTCCGGCGTTGTTGCATATGCGCATCGCACCTGGTTCGATATCGCCGCTGGCGCGCCCGACGCTGACACCCGATGTCATCGCCCGGCGGATGCAGGGCTATCTGGCCGAAACATCACAGGAGGCTGCATGACTGTGCAGACGCCCTTGTTGCTGACGCCCGGCCCACTGACCACTGCGGATTCCACGCGTGCAGCGATGTGGCGCGACTGGGGATCCCGCGAACCTGATTTCATCGCGCTGACGCGACGCCTGCGTGACGGTCTGCTTGCGGTCGCAGGATCCCCGGCAGGTTACGAAGCGGTTCCGCTGCAGGGCAGCGGGACCTACGCCGTCGAAGCGATGCTCGCCACCCTGATCGGGCCGGACGAGCATCTGCTGGTGATGAGCAACGGCGTGTATGCGAAGCGGATAGTGGCCATCGCCGAACGCATGGGCCGCACAGTTCGTGTTCTGGACTTCGACGAGCGCGACGCGCTGGATACCGATGCCCTCGATGCCGCTCTCGCGGCGGATGCGAGCCTCACCCATGTGGCCGTGGTGCATGGCGAGACCTCCAGCGGCAGGATCAATCCTCTCGAACGCATCGTAGAGGTCGTCGCTGCGCATGGTCGCTCGCTTCTGGTGGATGCCATGAGTACCTTCGGCGTGCTGTCGATCGAATTGGCGGGGTCGCCTATTGCCGCGCTCGTCGCCTCGGCCAACAAGAGCCTGGAAGGCGTGCCTGGGATTGCTTTCGCAATTGTGCGCAGCGCCGATCTTGCACGATCTGCAGGCCGAAGCCCTTCCTTTAGCCTCGATCTGCATGCACAGTGGCGTGGGTTCGAAGACAACGGTCAATGGCGCTTCACACCGCCGGTGCAGGTGGTCGCCGCAACGGTCGAGGCCTTGGGTCTGCATGCTGCTGAGGGAGGCATCGCAGGTCGGCATGCGCGCTATGCCGCGCGCGCACAACGGTTGGTCGAAGAAATGGCAAGGTTCGGTATTGAGGCGCTACTGCCTGCGGGTATGCGTGGTCCTTGTATCGTCGCTTTCCGCGTTTCAGATGATCTGTCTTCACGGCTCGATGTGGTTATCGAGCACCTGCGCAGCGAAGGCATCGCGATCTACCCCGGCAAGCTGACCGTCGCCCCGACCTTTCGCATCGGCTGCATGGGCGTTTTCGACGACCGGGCGTGGCAACGGTTCTTCGGTTGCTTCGAGGCGGGGCTTTGCTTGACAGGATGGCGGCAAATGGAAATGGAGGGCGTGCACTCATGACCGCAGCGTCGCCACAAGAGCAGGCAAAAAGTATGAGAGTCGCTTTCGCTATCGCCGACAAGCCTGCAGCGAGTCGAGTCGAAACGCCTCGCGCGAGCGGGCAATGCAGTAACTTCTGGTTTCTGCGCAGCGAAGGGTCGCGCGATCTCATTCCGATTCCCGGTGCGACCGAAGCGCAGTTGGCGATGTTTCAGCCATCTGCGGACGCTGAGACTGCCATAGCCGATGCGTCTACCGAGATCGGTGCGTTGGCCGCGGCCATCGTGACGCGACTGAAAGCGGAGGCGCCGGCCGAATTGGTGCAAAAGGTGGATGTGATCATCCTCTGCACGGCCGGTATCGATTCCCCGATCGGTATGTCGTTGGCCGGCAAAATGAAATATATCCTAGGTGCGGGCCAGTCATTTCCGTTCACCATCGGGCAAATGGACGGATGTTCGGCATTCGAGGCGCTGCGCGTCGCACGTGCCTTCATGCATGGGCCCGAGCGCGCGCGAGTGGTCGCAGTGGTCATGAGCGAGTGCTGGTGGTATCCATATATCAGGAGTTTTGGCGCTTATGCGCAGTACGGCGATGGTGCGGCTGCGATGCTGTTGACCGCTGACGACGCGTCGTCCGACCAAGATCAGACAGATACCGGCATTGAAATTCTGGATGTCGCACTCAGCCGCTACCACGCACAACAGGGCCCTTTCGACCTGCAGGAACAGCAGTGGTTTCTTGAGGATGCGTGGCCGCAAGCGGTTGGCGACTTCCTCGTCGGCTTCCTGCGCAAGCATGCGTTGAGCCCTGCCGATGTGGAGAGTATCCAGTCGCCATGCCTGGACGCCTCGTTCATCGATGCTGTGGCCAGTGCGTCAGGCTTGTCGCTGTCGCCGGGCACGGGTGGGTTCGTTTCCTCGGTCGACGCTACCCTGGCATTCACTTCTCCCGCGAACGGGGCACATGCGACGGGCTACGCCTTGAGCTGGAGCGTCGGGCTTAACGGAGAAATGGGCGTTTGCCTGCACCGGCGAGTCAACCACCCGCAAACGTCGACGCAGGATCCAAACTGATGAGCGCAACGACGACGTGGATCGGTATCGAGGACGGCGCCTATTACCTGTCGGGAGAGGACGCTTGCGTGACCCAGTGGGCCACTTCGATGAACCTGCCTCCGGAAACGCAGGAGCGAATGCTGGGTAGTGGGCATCAACGTCATTATCCTGGTACCGGCCAGTCGATTGGCGAGTTGTGTGCGGTTGCGGTGGGTCGTCTTCTGGATCAATCGGGACTGCAGCCGGACAAGGTGGGTATGTTGATCCATGCACACACACTGGTGACCAGTGTAGTCGCGCCTCCGCACAGCATGGTCGCCGCGCTAGCGAAGGAAATGGGCATGCATCACGCCGATGCTTTCTCCGTTTCCAACCTGCATTGCGGTTCGATGATCGGCGCGCTGCGGATCATCCGCAGTCTGATGGCCGTCGAACCCAGCCTCGACAATGTGGTCGTGGTCACCGCAGACACGATCCGGGGCCCGGAACTGTGGCACAACAACCAGACCTTCGCCCCCAGCGACGGCGCGGCCGCAATCTGGGTCAAGCGCGACTGCCGTCGCAACCGCATCGGCGCAATCGAGATCGAGAATGTCGCGGATCTACACATGGGTTACATGATCACGCCGGAGCAGCGACGCTGGTACGACATGACCTCGCAAATCTACACGCTGCGCGTCATCAAGCGTGCGATCAAGCGTTCCGCGCTTCTCCCTGAAGAGATATCGAAATTGGTGCCTTACAACGTCAGCAAACCAGGCTGGCAAGAGATCGCCAAGCGTATCAACACTTCGGAAGGTTTCGTGTTCGATCGCAACATCGCCGATAAAGGTCACGCTTATTGTTCGGATATCATCATCAACCTCGTTGATGGGGGATTTCTCGATCTGCGGGACAAAGAAGCGATCGTGGCCTCGGCACGCGGAACGACCGGCGTGTACGCAGCGTTTGTCCTGCAGGCCGCATGAACAAGGAGTGGATTGACTATGTCGTTCGATAAAAAGATATTCCGTCGCAAGATCGCGGCCGCGATTCCAATGCGGATCCGGGTGGATATCGATGTCACATCAGAATCCGTATCCGGCCGGGTGGTGATGCCGCGAGGTTCCGTATCTTTCGCTGGCGTCATCGCTGCGTGGGATCATGAAAACGAATGCTCGACCATCAAGAATCCGAATTGCGAGGATCCGAATTCGGAGGATCCGGGGGCAACGGACCCTGAGATAGCGATGGCGGAATCGACAGTCAAGCACTGCAGGACGCATGCATCCTACTGCGGCTGGTACGCACCGAAGGGCAATGCGCGTCGTATGCGATGGATCTACCGCAAGTCGGACGAAACATGACTAAACGACGGCACGGTCGTCGTCGCCGGCACAGCGTCGCCTACCGGGATAGAACGACGCTTCAATGAAACAGCCGCATCAGGCGTTTGCCTGGAATTTGCATCGATCGATCAGGGGCAACAAGCATGGATTTGGCGGATAGCGTTCACAACAGCATCATCGGGATGCTCGAAGAGGGGCAGGGAAACATTACTACGCCCGCTTACATCTACTCGGTGGAGCAGGTCGGCGAGAACTACAAGGACCTGAAGGAGGCTTTGGGTACGCCGCTGGTGGTATCGATCAAGGCGAACCACTGCCTTGAGCTGTTATCCAAGGCCGCTTTCAACTTCGACGATGGTTGCGAAGTGGCGTCGCTCGGTGAACTGCGTTTGCGCTCCGGATCGCGCAGGAAGATCTATATCAACACGCCGGCCTACACGAAGAAGATGGTGGAAGTGGCATCCCGTTACGACTCAACTTTCATCATCGACCACATCGCACAGCTGGACATCATCGGCGATGTCAAACAGCAGGGCACCTTCAATAACAGCGTGTTGTTGCGTTTGAATTTCGATACGGCCAGAAACGAGGATGTACAGCCGAAAGACCATTTCGGCATGGACCCCAAAACGCTGTTGGAGGCGGCCGAAAAAGCAAGGGAAATGGGTGTCAAGGTCGCTGGCCTGCATGTTTTCTGCGGTTCGAACGGCTTTGTCGGCAAATCTGCAGCGTGCGTCGAAGCGGTTGAGCGGCTTTACGACAGGGTCGGAGAAGCGCTGGGTTATCCGCTTGAGGTCATCAATCTCGGCGGAGGCATCTCTTCGGACTGGCGTGAAAAAAATATCGATTTCGCGAGCTATCGGGCATCCCTGGAACCGCTCAAAAGCAAGGCTGCCGTGATCCATGAGTCCGGTCGCGCGATTTTCGGTTCTGCCGGCTATTTCGTGACCGAAGTGGTGAGCGTCAAGTCTGTCGGCACGAAACGTTTCGTGGTCTGCGACGGTGGCATGGCGCAGAACTTTCTGCTGGCCAAGACCGAACATATGATTCGCAAATACGACCGGCCATCCTTGATCGGCGGACGCATCTCCCAAGAGCGCCGCGACTATACCTTCGTGGGAGCTTCGTGCAATCGCGATGACGTCATCGGCGAGTACCGGGATTGCCCCAACGATATATTGCCGGGCGACAGGATCGTTTTCGGCCAGTGCGGCGCCTACAACGCGATGTACACGGTCAACAAATTTCTGGCGCTGAAAGACTACAGCGAATACGTTATCTGAACGATGCGCGGGGCACGAGCCTCGCGCTGTCACCAACGAAGAACGGGGCATTATGCGGCTGGACCAAAGCATCATCGCGGGCTTGTCGGAACTCGGCGACCTACCGGATTACTTGAAAAAAGTGATCCGGGCGGGCGTTGTTTCGACACTCGATACACAAATGATCATCGACGACAACAATTACGTCGCCGTCGAGCAGGGAAAACATATCCCGGAAGATATGCGCAGACCGTTCGGCCCGATCGAGGAACGCATCGAGCAAATGCAGGCGACGATTTCCGAGGAGGGCTTCTACAAAGGCAACTTCCATGCGCTGGTCCGCGATTTCGGCGGACTGTTGTTCGGAATGATCGCCAGCGACACCCAGCAGGCGGAGGTTGCGTCTTGGCACCAGATCGGAGGCGCACAGTTCGGTGGGTTCCTGATGGCCGATGCCGGCGGCAGCTCGATCCAGCAATGGAACACCGTCTTCACCAGCGATGGCGAGATGCTGGCGCTCGATGTCGACAAGGTCTGGATTATCGAAGGCCATCGCCTTGATTACGGATCGGTGGTATCTGCGTCGACGCAGAAGCTCTATCCGACTTCGATCCTTGTACCGCCGGATGAATTCGCCAAACTGAAAAAGACCACCACAGGCGCACCGTTTCTCGAGGGTACCCTGCAGCTGGGCAACGTGAGCGGCAAGGTCACGGTGCCAAAATCGCGCATGCTCACCGGTGGAGGTCTGGCTTCCACATCGGTATTTCTGTGTAAAGTCCGGCCGCGTTTCGTCCGTGCCTTGATGGCGCACGTGCAGTGGCTCGACTCGAATGGCAAAATCGCGCTGTCGCAACAACAACGTGAAAGCGCGGCAGCTCTCGGAGCGATCGCTACCGCCTGTTACTACGGTTTGGTAGCGAGGAAACCGAGCTTGCCAATGGCCCTCGCGATCAAGTTCGCATCGAACCGGCTGCTGCTGGACCTGGTGGCTTCCGAGGCGGCTGTCGGCTCCTCCATCCAGCGCGATCTTATGGCGTTCACTCGTATGGAAGGCAGTTCTTATCGCTGTCTGTTCGAGATATACAGCAAGGTCAAGGCGCGCTGAAATGGAGGGGCTGACGATCAAGATCATCGATATCTCCGGGAGCGCGTTTCTCAACGGGCTCGAAGCGGATGCTTTTGTCGATCGTTTGGCCGAAAAGCTTTCCGGATTCGCCGAACGCGCGATCGATGGACAAGAGCGTAATGGATTCTCTCACTATGTCTGCAGCTCGACCCTCGATATCGCTTGTTCAGGCGGTTGGTTCGAGCCGGTCGCGCTGACCCGGAAAATCTACGATGCCTCAGGTCTGCGCTGCGCTTATTCCAACGCGATGCAGTGCGCAACCTGGGGATTTCTGGTTCGCCAACACCTGGCGCATAAACCCGATGTCAGTAATATCCTGATATCGGTCATAGATGCCAACCCGCTCGGAATGCGCTTCTGGGACGACAACATCTCCTGGGGCAAGACCGGCCATCGGGTCACCATGGTTCATCTGGCGATTCCCGAAAACACCGGCAAAGACCGGTGGGCATCCGGCTACCCAGGGAACGCGGTGATGGTCGGTAAATGCAATCCGGCCGTAGTGCTCTACGACTACGCGCTGGAAATCCAGAAAGCCATGGCTCGTTACCCCGATCACACGCTTGCGATCCCTTACTTTGAAGAGAAAATGCGCAAAGGACTGAAGCGCAGCGTGGGCGACTATGCATATTTACCAGATCTTTATGAAGAGTACGGGCATTTATGCGGTGCTGACCCATGGGTGTCGATCGCCAAGGATTTCACGCATTCAGGCGCCGAAAAAAAACGTTACCTTGCGTCCTCCTTTGCGTCGGAAGGCTACTGTTGTTTCCTATCTGCGGCGACTGATACGCATTCGAGAATAAGCATTGAGAGTGAGGTATCAGCATGATCACGGAAGGGTTCCAAGGGCGGCTTGACGTAGGCGTGCGCAAGCGCGAAATCATCCCGGCGCTGTTGAGCAAAGCAAATCTCACCGAGAACGAGCTGCATATTCCGCTGCAATTACGGTTCAACGAAAAGATGCCGCTGGTGATTTCGTTTTTCGAGTATTACCGCTTCCTCGACCGGTTGGTCAGCACCGTGTTGAGGGAGAACATCGCGGGCCTGATTCTTGTGCGTGTGAAGATGCCGGCAGTGATCGCGCTACCTCCCAGCCTTCTGGATGCCCGGGTCGCCATCTTCTACGACCTTGATGTCGAGAGTGCGGAACTGAGCGCCAGAGGTGCCAGCCATCTGTGCGTAGACGCGAATTTCAAACTCTATTCCTGGTCAGCCGGCGACAACGCGTTCTCGATACGATGGGTCAGCCCGTCTGATCACCGGCTGGCCGACGAATCGCTCGAGAAGATCAGCGATGTGATCGGCACGCTGCCGGCGACGTTCGAGTATTTCGTCGATTTGAAGGCCGGGGAGCGTTGATCACATGCTTGCCCTGAAAGACGTCAGCAAAGAATATACGAACGGTCATGTACGGTCGTTCGCCGTCCGCGATGTGAACCTGCGCATCGAGCGCGGCGAGCTGGTCTGCCTCGCAGGCAAAAGCGGCAGCGGCAAGAGCACATTGCTCGGCATCCTCGGGCTCATCAACATAGCGACCTCAGGCGAGGTGGTCTTCGATGAGCGAAACGTAACCGGGGCCTCCGACGCCGAACTCGCGCTGATCCGGCGCCACAAGATCGGCATCATTTTTCAGCAGTTCAATCTGCATCCGGCGCTGACGGCCGTCGAAAACGTGATGTATTCGCTCTACATGCTCAAGGACGGGCAGGCGAGGAACAAAGCGATGGAGGCCCTCGCCGAAGTTGGCATGGAGTCTTTCGCCGGACGCAAGCCAAAACAACTTTCGGGAGGCCAGATGCAGCGCGTATCGATCGCGCGTGCGTTCGCGAAGAAGCCGGAGCTCATCATCGCCGACGAGCCGACTGCGAACCTCGATGCAGAGAACACCCACATCGTGTACCAGTTGTTGCAACGTTTGAATCGTGACAAAGGCGTTACCGTAGTCATCGCCACGCACGATCGCGATTTCTCCGACGGCTGTTCGCGCAGGCTGGACATGCGCGACGGAAAAATCCTCTAGTAATCTAAGGCCATCACCATCATGTTGAAATCATTCGCTTCTACAATCATTGCGGTCGCTATCGCGCTCGCCGCGAGCGCTTGCGACAAATCCACAGGCGACTCTACGGCGGCACAGGCCAAGGTAGAGATCCAGGGCGAACTCAACGAAGCTTCATATAAGCAGGCTGTCTCGAAGGTGCTGGCGGAAGCCCGTCAGGCCATGTCGGACAGTGCGACCACTGAAGACCGCGTCGACGCCGGAGCCGCCAAGATCGAGGGACTTCTGGTACTTGCCGACAAGGTGGACGTGGACAAGGCAACACTCGGCGAGGCTGAACTGATGTCGACGCTCGGCGCCTTGTACACGCGGAAAGCGGCTTTCCATACTGACAGCGCTCAGCAGGCCGGCATCTACTCGGGCAAGGGGTTCCGCTATATGGACCGCGCGGTGACAAAATATCCGGACAACATCACCGCGCGTCTCAATCGAGGCATGACGTCGGCGAAGGTTCCCGAATTCATGAACAAATCCAGCGTCGCCCGCGACGATCTGCGTTACGTGCTGGGCCGGCCGGAGTTCGCCAAGCTGCCCAGTGGCCTACAGGCCAGCGTACGCGCCGCTTTGGTCGAGGTCGAACAACGTCTGGCTAAAAAAGAAGCCGGCCAGTCCTGATGCGTCCGATCTCTACTGGAATGGATCTCTGACATGCACGCGATGTTTTTCGCAAGACTGGTCATGCTGAACGTTTTCCGCGACTGGCGGAAGAACATGATCGCATGCGTTGCGATTCTGGTCGGCACCGTGAGCCTGATCTTGTTCGGTGGCTATATCGCGCAGATCTATGAAGGTATCCGTCTGGGCAGCATTTACTCGCAGTTGGGCCATTACCAGGTCTTTTCCGCCACGCGTAGCGACGAGGCATATTCCAGGAGCCTGATCGACGCGCGAACCGCCGTACGTATCGAGAAAAACCTCGAGGCGGTCAGCGAAGTCGCGGTGGTCAGTCGTCGTATCGAAGCACAGGGTCTGGTGTCGTTCGGCAACAAGTCTGTGGGTGTGCTGGCCTACGGTGTGGAGGCCGATAAGGACGCCGAAATCAGCAGAGCGG
>JANOXT010000359.1:0-5637 GCA_031418555.1 Lysobacterales bacterium
CAGCTTCCCGACCATCACCTTCAAGAGCACGAAGGTCGAGGTCACCGGCTCCGCGCTCCGCCTCACCGGCGACTTGACCATCCGAGGGGTGACCAAGTCGGTGGTGCTGGAAGGCGAATTCGGCGGTACCTTTGGTCCGGCCGAAGCGGGCAAGCAGAAGATCGGTTTTTCCGCCTCGACCAAGGTCAACCGTCTCGACTACGGCCTCCGGTGGAACCGGCTCGTGGAGGGCGTCAACATGCTCGGCGACGAGGTCGAGATCCTCATCAACATTGAAGCGACTAGGGCTTAACGAGAACATGACTGGATCTTCAGCGGGGCAAAGCGGTACTCCGATTCGGATGGTGGCGGGCAAACTCCAGGTCCCCAATCATCCGATCATTCCGTTCATCGAAGGCGACGGTACCGGCCCGGACATCTGGCGGGCGTCCGAGCACCTGTTCAACGCGGCCGTCGCGAAGGCGTACGGCGGCACCCGGCGGATCGTCTGGCGGGAAGTCCTGGCCGGCGAAAAAGCCAAGAATCGGGTCGATAATTGGCTTCCCGAGGAGACCCTGTCGGTCATTCGAGAAAATTTGGTGGCCATCAAGGGGCCGCTGACGACGCCGGTGGGCGGCGGTATCCGCTCGCTCAACGTCGCGCTCCGCCAGCAGCTCGACCTCTATGCCTGTGTTCGCCCGGTGCGCTGGTTCGAGGGCGTGCCCTCGCCGGTGAAGAAGCCGGGCGATGTGGACATGGTGATCTTCCGCGAGAACACCGAGGACATCTACGCCGGTATCGAGTTCGAACCCGGTTCGGCCGACGCGCAGAAGATGCTGGATTTCCTCGAAAAAGAATTCCCGAAAGGCTTCGACAAGATCCGCTTCGGCACCAAGGCCAAGGGCGACGCCTGGAACAAGGCGCTGGAAGCCATCGGCTCGCCCGCGCGCGATCTGCCGGTACAGGTGGGCGTGGGCATCAAGCCGGTGTCCTACCTCGGCACCGAGCGTCTGGTCCACAGCGCGATCGGCTACGCCATCGCCAACAAGCGCAAGTCCGTGACCCTGGTCCACAAGGGCAACATCATGAAATTCACCGAAGGCGCCTTCCGCGACTTCGGCTATCAGGTCGCACGCGATTTCTACGGCGCGGTCGAACTGGACGGCGGCCCGTGGCACGTGATTCCCGAGGGCAAACCCGGCGCAGGCCTGATCATCAAGGACGCCATCGCCGACGCCTTCCTGCAGCAGATCCTGCTGCGCCCGCGCGAATACGACGTGTCCGCCACGCTCAACCTCAACGGCGACTATCTGTCAGACGCGCTGGCCGCGCAGGTTGGCGGCATCGGCATCGCACCCGGCGCGAACATCAACTACGTTACCGGCCATGCGGTGTTCGAAGCCACCCACGGCACCGCGCCGAAGTACGCCGATCTGGACAAGGTGAACCCGGGTTCGGTGATCCTGTCGGGCGAGATGATGCTGCGCTACCTCGGCTGGACCGAAGCTGCGGACGCGATCATCAAGGCGATGGACGGCGCGATCGCCAGCAAGAATGTGACTTACGACTTCGCGCGCCTGATGGACGGCGCCACCGAAGTGAAGTGCAGCGGGTTTGCGGACGAGATCATCAAGCATCTGTGAAAAACCGATTACCTGATGCTGGATGCGTGACGTTCAAATAAAAAGAGCCCGGCAATGCCGGGCTCTTTTTTGCTTTGCAGAACCACCTGCCGCGAGCGTAGACCGCTGCGACGGGGAAACCGATTCAGGCCGCGCGGTCGTAGCGGATCGCGTCGACGACCGCCTGCACGCGCGGCAGTTCGATCAACACCAGAGCAGCAGTGCCGGCCGCTGGGCTGGCCGGGCGGCGCAGACGGGCGTGGCCGTAGCGGATCGCGCCCCGATAGGAACGCAGGCCGTCAGTCATTTGGGGGTTTGCGGGAATCGACAATTGCGTCTTGAAAAAAAACACGTGGAAAATCCTTCAGTTGGGGGTAACGCCGGTGTCCGATTTCCGGCGGGCTGAATTATATTGCACTGCAACATGAGTGTTTGCTCAAGTTTTGCTTGGACAGCATGAGCAACAGGATGGATAGGTTTTTGCATCAGGCCCTACGCGGCACGTTCGATGGCGTCGCGGTCGTCGATGTTGGCGGCGGGCGGCGGAGCTGACCGCAGCGCCACCGCCAGCACTGCTGCCGGGACACTGCGGCAGCCATAACGGCGGCGACGCGCGTAATACGACGGGGCATTTTTTACAGGGATGAAGATCATCTCGGTCTTGAACAGTTGCATGGGTCTCTCCTTGGACATGGACAATGGAATGCCGTCGCAGCCAGCGTGGTTTCACCGGCCTTACGACAGTCACCAATCGGTTGCCCGCACGACATGCGGGAGCGTGGTTGCGGAATATGCGGCGCCACCGCAGTAGGGAACGGCAGTGCGTTTCGCAACAAGGCACCCCGTCGAATCACGGGGTGCCCGGCGGCACATCCTTGTGCCGGGGGACATGTGCCCAATCCGCGCCTTGCGGCAGCGGTTCAGGCCTCCCCTTTCCTTTGCGCATCCCTGCGTACCGGGCAATCATTGTCTTCCGGAGGCGTCTCACGGACTGCGATTGCAGCCGCGATCAACTGGAAGAAACATCTTGTTTTCTAGCTTTTTTTGAATTTTTTCCGACGTGGGAATGATGCGCTTCCGAGGTCTCACGGACTGCGACCGTCCACCGTGCGCAGGAAAAAAATACTGCATGCGCAGCGCGCATCGCCATGACTTTACGCACCTGACCTCGCCCCTCCGCCAACGTCTAGACTATGGTGCTGCGGGCAAAGGTTTGCAGTTTCCGGCACGATGGCTGCAGACGATTGAACTGTGCTGTTTTTCCCACACAAGGAGCGATCACATGCAAGCACGACGACCAAGCAGCAGATCATTCGCATCGCTTGCGGCGCCGCTGCTGGCATCGTTCTGCGTCGCCGCCAGTGCACAAAGCATCGATCTTTCCGGTTTCGAACATGAGATGGCCGGCCCGCGCACCCAGGTGATGGTGCTGGGCAGTACGCATCTGTCAGGCATGCCCGACAGCTTCAAAGCCGAGCAGCTTGAACCCCTGTTGGAGCGCCTGATGCGCTACGAACCGGACATCATCACGATCGAAGCGCTGTCGGGCGAAACCTGCGACCAGTTGCAGCGTTATGCCGCAATCTATCCGGACGTTGCCAAGGAGTACTGCTGGGACGCCGAGGCGGGCAAAAAAGCGACTGGGCTGGATGTGCCGGCCGCACTCGCCGAAGTCGAGAAGACGCTGGCGACGTGGCCCGGGGATCCGACGCCTGCGCAGCGCCGACGGCTGATCGCACTCCTTGCTGCAGCCAACGACCGCGCCTCGATGGTGGTGCAGTGGCTGCAGCTGCCGGCGACTGAACGGCGCGCGGGCGACACCCTCGATGCCGCGCTGGTGGCGCAGGTCGAAAAGAGCACGCAGTCGAAGAACGAGAACACGATGATCGCGGCCACGCTGGCCGCGCGGCTTGGGCTGCAGCGCGTGCATGCCATCGACGACCACACCGCCGACGCTGTCAGCGTCAAAGCCGGCCCGGCATTGGGCAAGATCATGCAGGCGATCTGGTCGCAGAGCGCCAACGCCCCGATCATGGCCGAATCGACCGCGCTGGAGAACACCGGCGACATGCTCGCCATGTACCGTTTCTACAATTCGCCCGACGCCCAGCGCGACTTCACCGGCTTGGATTTCGGCGCCGCGCTCAAGGAAAAAAGTCCCGAACGCTACGGGCGTCAATACGTGGCGTGGTGGGAAGTCCGCAATCTGCGGATGGTCGCGAATATCCGCGCAGCATTCGCCAATCGTCCGGGCGCACGCGTCCTTTCCATCGTCGGCTCATCGCATAAGCCTTATTTCGACAGGTACCTCGGGATGATGCATGAGGTGCGGATTGTCGACACCGAAGCGTGGTTGAAATAACCGCGCCATGCCTCGCTGCAGTCCGCGATAGACCGCAGCGATGACGCCGGCCCCTGCCATTCTCGCCAATGCTGAGCCTGCGCAGCGCGCTGCGGCGCGCATCGTCGATGGCTTCGAAGACTACAACGCGCGCTTTTCCGATATCACCCGGCGCGCGCGAAGACGCTTCGAGCGGCGCGACTGGAAATTGTCGCAGAACGACAACACGGCGCGCATCGATCTTTACGATGTGTGCCTGCGCGAAACGCTGGCACGGCTGGAAGCGCTGCTGGAAGACCGCGTGCGTTCCAGGCCGCTGTGGCGCGGCATTCGCGCCGCTTACGCAGACCGCATCGCCGCGTTGCCGGACCGCGAGCTGTACAAAACCTTCTACAACTCGCTGGTAAGGCGCTTTTTCCAGATCGACGGGGTCGCCACAGACTTGGAGTTCCTCGCTTTCGAGATCGTGCCGACTGGCGATCCCGCCTGCCCCGGCGAATTGCGCCAGCACCCTTTCGATCAGGATGCGGTCGCCGTCTGGCGCGGCATCTTCCGCGATCTTGCCTACGTCAACGGCTGGGGCGATCTGGATACCAGCGCACGTGCAACAGCCGAGGCGCTGCAGTCGCGCGGCGTGATCGGCGTATCGATGCTGCGGACGGCATTTTATCGCGAACGCCGCGCGTATCTGGTCGGCCGCGCATACGGCGCATCCGGCGCGTCGTATCCGGTGGTGGTGGCGCTGACGAGCGAGGCGAACGGGGTGCGCGCGGATGCGGTGATCGTCGACGACCAGCAGATCTCGATCCTGTTCGGCTTTTCGCGCAGTTACTTCCATGCCGATATCGCCCGCGTCGGCGATGTCGTCGCGTTTCTTCACGCGCTGCTGCCGCGCAAGCCGCTGGACGAACTGTTCACCGTCATCGGCCGAATCAAACAGGGCAAGACCGAACGCTATCGTCAGGTGTTCCGCCATCTCGCCGAGTATCCCGATGAAGAGCTGGTACTGGCTGACGGCGAGCGCGGCATGGTCATGGCGGTGTTTACGCCGCGCGGGTATCCGGTGGTGTTCAAACTGATCCGCGACCGTTTCGCTTACCCCAAAGACATGGTGCGCGCCGAGGTCGAGGAAAAATATCGGCTGGTGTTCCGCCGCGACCGCGTCGGTCGGCTCGTCGATGCGCAGGAATTCCTGCGCCTGCGGTTTCCGAAGCAGCAGTTCGCGCCCGCTGCGCTGGACGAACTGCTGCGCGAATGCGCGCAGAGCGTGCAGCTGGAGGGCGACGAGGTGCTGATCAAACATTGCTATGTCGAACGCCGCGTTCGCCCGCTGAATCTGTACGTGCGCGAAGCACAATCCATCGCCACCGAGCGGGCGGTGCTTGACTACGGTCAGGCGATCAAAGATCTCGCGCACAGCAATATTTTCCCCGGCGATCTTCTGCTGAAGAATTTCGGCGTGACCCGCCACGGCCGCGTCCTCTTCTACGATTACGACGAGCTGTGTCTGGTCGAGGAATGCAAATTCCGCGCGGTGCCGGCAATGCGCGAGGAAGACGAAACCCGTCCGCTCGACGAATGGCTCTACGCCGGCGTCGATGATGTGTTTCCGGAATTGTTCCCGCAGTTTCTCGGCATCCTGCCCGCGCTGCGCGAACGTCTTCGCGCGGTGCACGGCGAGATCTTCGACCCGGC